>JAJZLD010000085.1 GCA_021803785.1 Pseudomonadota bacterium
CCTTCTTCTTTAGAAGCGTCTGCGAGATCACCGCGCGCAGCGATTCGGATAGCATCGCACGGACCATTTCCTTTTCCGCCGCCGGGAACACATCGATGATACGGTCGATCGTCTTGGCGGCCGACGAGGTATGCAGTGTGCCGAACACGAGGTGGCCCGTTTCGGCGGCCGTCAGCGCGAGCCGGATGGTCTCCAGGTCGCGCAGTTCGCCGACCAGGATCACGTCCGGGTCTTCACGCAGGGCGGAACGCAGCGCGTTGTTGAACGACTGCGTGTCGCGCGACACTTCGCGCTGGTTGATCAGGCAGCGCTTGGATTCGTGCACGAATTCGATCGGATCCTCGATCGTGAGGATGTGGCCGTATTCGTTTTCATTGATGAAGTCGATCATCGCGGCCAGCGTCGTCGACTTGCCCGAGCCGGTCGGCCCCGTCACCAGCACGATGCCGCGCGGGTTCTGTGCAATGTCCTTGAAGATCTTCGGACACTCGAGTTCCTCGAGCGTCAGCACCTTGGACGGAATCGTCCGGAATACGGCCGCTGCGCCGCGGTCCTGGTTGAAGGCGTTGACCCGGAAGCGCGCAAGATTGGGCACGTTGAAGGAGAAGTCGGTCTCCCACACGTCCTCGTACTGCTTGCGCTGCGAGTCGTTCATGATGTCGTACACCATGGCGTGCACTTCCTTGTGCTCCATGGGCGGCAGGTTGATCCGACGCACGTCACCGTGGACCCGGATCATCGGAGGCAGGCCGGCCGATAGATGTAAGTCGGAGGCCTTGTTTTTGACCGCGAAGGCAAGCAGTTCGGTGATATCCATGGCGTCTCTCTGGAAGCGGGGCGCAAACAGTGGGTGCCAAGTGCGCTGCTATACTTGGTCGGCCCGGTCGAATGACTCGAAACGATTATATGACAGCCCTTTTGGCCAATCTGCAAGCAGTTCGCGCAAGGATCGAGTCTGCTTGCCTTCGTGTTGGCCGCGATCCGGCCGAAGTGCGCCTGCTCGCCGTCAGCAAAACCTTTCCGGCTGATGTCGTTGCCGAGGCTGCCGCAGAAGGCCAGCGCGCCTTTGGCGAGAACTACGTCCAGGAAGGTTGCGCCAAGGTTGAACAACTCGCTGCGCTGGGTTTGGAGTGGCACTTCATCGGTCCGCTGCAGAGCAACAAGAGCCGCCTGGTGGCTACCCATTTCGATTGGGTGCATTCAGTCGACCGCCTGAAGATCGCGCAGCGCTTGTCCGAACAGCGCGCGCCGCATCACGCGCCGCTCAACATCTGCATCCAGGTGAACGTCAGTGGCGAGGCCTCGAAATCCGGCGTCGAGCCCGGCGAGGTGTTTGAACTTGCGCGCGCAGTCTCGCTTCTGCCGCAACTGCGGCTTCGCGGCCTGATGGCAATACCGGAGCCTACCGAGGACGAAGCCCTGCTTCGTAGCCGTTTCGCACAGTTGCGTACGCTGCGCGACCAGTTAAACGAAACCTTCGCGTTGGGGCTGGATACGTTGTCGATGGGCATGTCAGCCGATCTCGACCTCGCGATTGCCGAAGGCGCGACGATTGTGCGCGTTGGCACAGCCATTTTTGGTACTCGCACCCCAGTTCCCGAATCGACTCCTTAGAGAACCCTATGCGCATCTCCTTCCTCGGCGGCGGCAACATGGCGGCTGCGTTGATCGGCGGCCTGATTGAACGCGGTTTCGCGGCGAGCGACCTGCAGGCGATTGACCTCAACGCTGATGCCCGCAAGGGGCTTGAAACGCGTTTCGGTGTGCGCACTACTGAGTGCGCCGATGCGCAAGCGCTTGCGTGCGACGTGCTGGTCTTGGCGGTGAAGCCGCAAAGCATGCGCGAGGCGCTCGCGCCGATTGCCGGGCAACTGACGACGCAACTGGTGCTGAGTATCGCCGCTGGCATCCGTGTCGAAGCGCTGGTGCGGTGGCTGGGCGGCTATCGCCGAATCGTGCGTGCGATGCCGAACACTCCGGCCCTGGTGGGTGCGGGTGCCGCCGGCCTCTTCGCCGATGCGAGCGTCACTGCGGACGAACGCGATGCCGCCGCGCGCATCCTGGGCGCGGTCGGCTCCGTCGCATGGTTGAGCAGCGAGCCACAGGTGGATGCGGTGACCGCCTTGTCTGGCAGCGGCCCTGCCTACGTCTTCTACTTCATCGAGGCACTCATCGAAGGCGGCGAGGCGATCGGCCTGTCGCGCGACGTGGCGCGGGCGCTGGCCATCGATACGGTACTTGGCGCGGCCAAGCTCGCTGCGGCGAGTGAGGATGACGCGGCCACGCTGCGCGCGCGGGTTACGTCGAAAGGCGGCACCACCGCCGCGGCACTCGCGTCGATGGAGCGCGATGACTTCAAAGGCCTGATCGCACGCGCGCTGGCCGCCGCCGACGCGCGCGGTCGCGAGTTGGGCGACGAACTCGGGCGCGATTGATTCCCCCCGCACAACGTAAAGGAGATCACAGCGATGTTTGCGGGTCTGGTCATTCTGGTTCTGAACGCCGTCGGGAGCTTCATCACATCCGTGCTGCTCGTCCGCGCCCTGATGCGCTGGCAGCGGCTCTCCTTCATCAACCCGCTTGGGCACTTCATTCTCGCGACGACGGACTGGGTCGTCGTGCCGATGCAGAAGCTGTTCGGCTCGCGCAGCGGGCTGGACCTGTCCTGCATCGTGCCGGCTTGGCTGATCGAATGTCTGGTCATTGCCGCAGTGTTGCTACTCAAAGGCTTCTTCGCCGATCCGGCCGCGCTGATCGGCACGGTGCTTCTGACCGGCAGTGTGGCCTTATTGATCAGCCTGGTGCGGCTGATCATGCTGGTGGTGATCGTCGCGGCGGTGCTGTCCTGGGTTAATCCGCGTTCGCCGATCGCGCCGCTGGTAAACGGGCTGTGCCGCCCGTTCCTGCTGCCCTTGCAGCGCCGTATGCCGCCGATCGGCGGGGTGGATCTGTCACCGCTGGTGTTGCTGCTGGTCCTGCAGGTGCTGGTGTACCTGCTCTCAAGCATGGCGCCGGCCAGTCTGGCACTGATGTGAGCTGGCTGACGCTCTGCGCCGACGGCAGTGCTGTACTGGTGCTGCATATTCAGCCAGGCGCCAAGCGAACCGAGATCACGGGGTTGCATGGCGATGCGCTGAAGATCCGCCTGGCCGCGCCTCCGGTTGATGGCAAGGCGAACGAGGCGCTGCTGGCGTTTATCGCGACCACGCTGGGCGTTGCCAAGCGCTCGGTCAGCCTGGAATCTGGCGCCACATCGCGCCAGAAGCGTGTACGAGTGGCCGACGCAGATCCGGCGCGTCTTGCACGCCTTGCCGAACACTGAGTAGATACCGAAACGGAGACACTGCTGTGAGCATCGCAGTCGACAACCCCTTTACGCTCTTCGGCGAGTGGCTGGCCGAAGCCAGCGCAAGCGAACCGAACGATCCGAACGCGATGGCCCTGTCCACCGTGGGCGAGGACGGTATGCCCTCCTGCCGCATGGTGTTGCTGAAGGATTACAACGAGCAGGGCTTCGTTTTCTACACCAACCTCGGCAGCCAGAAGGCGCGTGAGCTGGCCGCGCACCCCAAGGTAGCGCTGCTGTTCCACTGGAAGAGCCTGCAGCGCCAGGTTCGCGTGCAGGGCACAATCATGCCTGTCAGCAAGGAAGAGGCGGACGCCTACTTTGCCAGCCGTCCACGTGACTCGCGTATCGGCGCATGGGCCTCAAAGCAGTCTCAGCCGATGGAAGGGCGCTGGGAGCTGGAAAAGCGTGTTGCCGCGTTCGCGCTCAAATTCGGTATCGGCGAGATTCCACGGCCGGAGTTCTGGTCCGGTTTCCGCGTTGCGCCGCAGGTGATCGAATTCTGGAAAGCCGGCGCGTTCCGGCTCCATGATCGCGTACGCCTTGAACGGCAGGCAGACGGTAGCTGGAAAGGTACGCCGCTGTTTCCCTGATGCGCGGGCGACAGCGCTCAGGCGTGCGACGATCGACGGATCGCGCCGGTTTTCGGGTTTCCGAAGCGCGGGGCTTCGGTCGCCGCGTTGCCTGCGCCGACGCTGCTTGGCGGAGCCTGAGCTCCGCGCGAGCCGCTACTCCGCCAGCGGCGGATATTTCTTCGCGTTGAGCGCGATCTTGTCGCGCACGGCCGCATCCACGTCGATCTTCAAGACCATCGCCAGGCGCATCAGGTAGAGCAGCACGTCGGCGAGCTCCTGCCGTACATGCTCGGCCTCGTCCCCCTGCATGATCGCCTCGGCCTGCGCGTCGGTGAGCCACTGGAAGATCTCGGCTAGCTCGCCGACCTCGCCGGTCAGCGCGAGGATCAGGTTGCGCGGGTTATGGAAGCGGTCCCAGTCGCGTTCGCGCGCGAAGTCGGCGAGGCGTGCTTCCAGTGCCGCGGTGTCGATCAGTTTCATGGCGGAAGGCGACCGGGTCGTGAACGTAGTGACCTTGGGGTGTGTCATCCTGGCCGCCGCGCGACGAGTTGCACTACCGACGCAAGGCCGTTATGGGCGGGTCCTTCGATGACCTCGCGTTCGAGCTCAACCAGGTGATCGAACGCCAGCGGCGCGAGTTCGGCGCGCAGTGCCTCCGCTTCGCACAGCATGTCCGGGTCGCTTGGCCCACCGGTGCCATAGTTCAGTTGGCGCGGCGTGTAGGCTTCAAGGATGAAGCGCCCGCCGGGCGCCAGCGCGTGTGGGACGCGGCGATGTACATCGACGCGCAGCGCGCTTGGCAGATGGCAGAAAATCGACACGATGGCCGTCCAGCGTGCTGCGCCGAAATCGAACTCAGCCAGATCCGCGACTATCGCCCCGACCGTCAGTTGCTCTGCCGCAGCGCGTTCGCGCAATTTGGCCATGCCGACTCTGGACTGATCCACCGCGGTGACGCGATGTCCCAGTCGCGCCAGGTGCAGTGCGTTGCGGCCCTCGCCTTCGCCGATGCACAGCACTTCGCCGATCGGCAGCGCGGCCGCCTGCGCGCGCAGGAAATCGTTTGGCTCGGTACCGTAGAAGTAGCCCGGCTGACCGTAACGCTCATCCCAGAAGTGATGTTGCATCGCGTGTGCTCAGCCGCCGAACATCACGCGGCCTTCGACCAGCGTGTGCTTCACGACACCCGGTAGCTCGTAGCCGAGGAAGGGGGTGTTCTTGCCTTGGCTGCGCAGGCTTTCGCGGGTGACGGTACGATGCGCTTCGGCATCGAAGATGCACACGTCGGCGCGGGCGCCGACGCCGAGATGGCCGCCCTTGGTGATGCCCATGATGCGGGCGGCGTCGGCGGTGACCCGTGACAGCGTGGTCAGCAGCGGCAGCTTCATCTCCGCGCCCCACTTGAGCGTTAGCGGCAGCAGCAGCTCGAGGCCGGTGGCGCCCGGCGCGGCTTCGGCGAAGGGCATCTGCTTCTCGTCGTCGTCTACTGGCGTGTGATCGGAACACACTGCGTCGATCTCGCCATTCGCCAGCGCGGCGCGCAGAGCTTCGCGGTCGCGCTGGGTGCGCAGCGGTGGGACCAGATGCGTGAGCGGGTTGAAGAAACCGATGTCGACGTCGCACAGATGCAGGTGGTGCACGCTGACGTCGCAGGTGACATCCAGCCCGTCTGCACGTGCGCGGCGGATCAGATCGAGGCCCGCGGCGGAGGACAGGCGGGTGATGTGCAGCTTCACACCGGTGGTCTTCGCCAGCTGCAGTTGCGTGGCGAGTGCCACGGTTTCGGCTTCGACCGGGATGCCGGTCAGGCCGAGGCGCGATGCGACTTCGCCGTCATGAGCAACGCCTCGCGACATGTAGGGATCGAGCGGCTGCAGCCAGACGCGATAGCCGAAAGTTGAGGCGTACTGCATCGCGCGTAGCAGCACCAGGTTGTCCTTCATCGGCGTGTTGGCCTGCCCGAAGGCGACGCAGCCGGCTTCGGTCAGCTCCGCCATCTCGGTGAGTCGTTCGCCCTTGAGGCCCGCTGTCAGTGCGCCGACCGGATAGACGTGGGCGCAGTTGAGCTTGCGGGCGCGGTGGCACAGCATTTCGACGAGGCCCGGCTCGTCCAGCGCCGGGTCGGTATCGGGCGGGCAGGCGAGGCTCGTGATGCCACCGGCCATCGCAGCCTGCATCTCCGATTCAAGGGTCGCACGGTATTCGAAACCGGGCTCGCGCAGGCGTGCGGAGAGGTCGACCAAGCCGGGGGCTACGATCAGGCCGCGTGCGTCGATCACGCGGTCCGCGGTGAAGCCGGCCGGTGCGGCGCCGAGCGCGACGATCTTGTCGTCGGCGATGAACACGTCTTGCTGGGTATCGAGTTTGTGGGCCGGATCAACGACACGGCCGTTGGCAATCTGGATCTTCATCGTTTTGGTCTCAGTGTCCGGCCAGCATGCTCATCACGGCCATCCGCACCGCGATGCCGAAAGTCACCTGCGGCAGGATCACCGCATTGCCGCCATCGGCGACGGCGGAGTCGATTTCGATGCCGCGGTTCATTGGGCCCGGGTGCATCACGATTGCGTCCGGTTTTGCAAGCGCGAGTTTTTCGGGCGTCAGACCCCAGACCTTGAAGTACTCCTGGCTGGAGGGCAGCAGCGCGCCTTGCATGCGTTCGTTCTGCAAGCGCAGCATCATCACCACATCGACGCCCTTGAGGCCTTCGCGCATGTCGTGGAAGACGCGCACGCCCATGCGCTCGACGTCGGTCGGCAGCAGGGTCTTCGGGCCGATCACACGCACCTCAGGCACGCCCAGCGTGGTCAGCGCGGCGATCTCGGAGCGCGCGACGCGCGAATGCAGCACATCACCCACCACCGCCACCGTCAGGTTGGTGAAGTCCTTCTTGTAGTGGCGGATCGTGTACATGTCGAGCAGGCCCTGCGTCGGGTGCGCATGGCGCCCGTCGCCGGCGTTGACCACGCTGATGTGGTCGCGCCCGGTGGCGCGCAGGTGCTGGGCGAGCAGGTAGGGCGCACCGCTCGACGCGTGTCGCATCACGAACATGTCCGCGCCCATCGCGCAGAGGTTGTCCACCGTGTCGAGCAGGGTCTCGCCCTTGCTCGTCGAGCTGGTGGACACGTTCAGGTTGATCACGTCGGCCGACAAACGCTTGGCAGCGATCTCGAAAGTGGTGCGGGTGCGCGTGCTGTTCTCGAAGAACACGTTGAAGACGCTCTTGCCGCGCAAGAGCGGCAGCTTCTTGACCTCGCGCTCGGCGACCTCGGTGAATGGCGCCGCGATATCGAGGATCTCGGTGAGGATGCTCTTGGGCAGGCCTTCGAGCGTCAGCAGGTGCGCGAGCTTGCCGTCCTTGGTCAGTTGCGGGTTAAGCATGAATCAACCTCAGGGTCAGTGCGCCTTCGCCGGCCTCTTCGAGTTGCAGGCTATCGGTGGGGGCGAGCGGGGTTTCCAGCGTGTGGGCGACGAAGCGCGGCGCAACCGGCAGCTCGCGCCCGCCGCGGTCGACCAGCACCGCGAGGTCAACACGCGCCGGGCGGCCGTAGTCGAACAACTCGTTGAGTGCGGCGCGGGTGGTGCGCCCGGTGTAGAGCACGTCGTCGACCAGGATGATGGGCGCGCCCGCGACATCGAAGGGGATCTCGCTCTTGCGTGGATTCGGGTGCAGACCCTTCTTGCCGTAGTCATCGCGGTAGAAGGCAACGTCCATCACGCCGAGCGGTTTGCTCAGGCCGAGTGCTGCATGCAGCCGTTTGGCGAGCCACACCCCGCCGGTGTGGATGCCGACCATCGCAGTGTCGGCGGTGACATGGGGACGGATCTGCTCCGTCAGCGCAGCGATCAGCTGCTCAGCGTCCGGTAAGGTCATCGGTGGCATGTGAGCTTTCAAACCAGGTTTGCAGAATGCGTTGCGCGGCAACGGCGTCGAGGTGTTGTTTGCGTCCGCGCCAGCCGTGGCCAGCTTCGCGCAGCATCGCTTCGGCTTCGAGCGAGGTCAGTCGTTCATCGACCAGCACCACCGGCAGCTGGAAGCGGCCGTTGAGCTGGTTGGCAAAACGGCGCGCGCGCGCCGTCATGTCGTGTTCGGTGCCATCGACATGCACGGGCAGGCCGACGACCAGGGTGGTCGGCCGCCATTCGTCGATCAGTTTGGCAATCGCAGCAAAGCGTGCATCCTTGGCTTCGCCCCGGATTACCTGAATCGGCTGGGCCATGCCCACCTCGGTCTCGCCAACGGCGACGCCGATGCGGGCGGTGCCGAAGTCGAATCCGAGCACCGTGGCCATCAGGCGTGCCCGGCGACGTCCGAGAGGTTGGTGAAATTCACGCCGAGCAGTTTCATCGCGGCATCGAGCCGGTCTTCGGGCGGCAGATCGAAGATGATGCTCAGGTCGGCCGGCACCGTCAGCCAGGCGTTCTGTTTGAGCTCCTCTTCAAGCTGCCCGGCGGACCAGCCGGCATAACCGAGCGAGATCAGCACATCTGCGGGCTCGCCGTTCGCGCCGAGCGATTCGAGGATGTCTTTCGAGCTGGTCAGGGCGACGCTGTCATTCACTCTTAGCGACGAATGCCACTCGCCGGCCGGCCGATGCAGCACGAAGCCGCGATCGGTCTGCACCGGGCCGCCGAAGTAGACCGGGCGCTGAGCCAGCTCGGCCGATTCCAGTGAGATGTCGACCTTGCTGAAGAGCTCGCCGAGCGTCATGTCGATCGGCCGATTGACGATCACGCCGAGCGCCCCGTCTTCATTGTGCTCGGCGATGTAGGTCAACGTGCGGGCGAAATTCGGATCGTCCATGGCGGGCATGGCGATCAGGAAATGATGGGTCAGGTTCATGGGCTCCACACCCGCATTCTATCAGGCGTGCCGCCGGGTGCAGTGAGCGCGGTGGCGCTTGCGTAATTGTTTGCGCTCAAGGGCATGCGGCAGGGGTCAGCGCTAGGCTTGCGCCCCATGTCGATCCATTGCCTTGCGCGCACGCAGTCGCCGCTCGAGCCCGCTGCGCAGGCGCGCCTGATGCTGTTGGTGCGCCTGCGCTGGCTGTTTGTCGCGGTGTGTTGGGTGCTTGCCGCGCTCGGGCTGTTCGGCGCGCACCTTCCGGTTGAGGGCGTTGCGCTGGCTGGACTGGCCTTGCTGGCGCTCAATCTTGCAACGCTGTGTGCCCTGCGCAGGCGGCAGGTGGCCTGGCTGACGCCGCGCGGCATCTTCCTTCAGTTGCTTGCGGATACGTTGGCGTTATCCGTGCTGGTGCAGCAGACCGGCGGGCTTGCGAGCCCCGCAGTGGGCGCGTATCTGGTGCCGATCGCGCTGGGCGCGAACCTGCTGCCGCGTGCGGGCTGTTGGGCGATGTTCGCCTGCGCGGTGGCCAGCTACAGCGTGCAGGCTTTGCTGCCGAGCCGGGTACCCCATGTGCACGGCGTTGCCGCGTTCACGCTGCACCAGGCCGGCATGTGGCTGACGGTGGTTGCGGCCGCTGCGCTGCTGGCGGGCTTCCTGGCACGTGCAGCGGACTTGCTGCGACGCTGCGAACGCGAGTTGGCCACGGCGCGCGAAGCGGTACTGCACCAGGAGCGACTGGTTGCATTGGCGGGCTTGGCGAGCACGACCGCGCATGAACTGGCGACACCACTGGCGACGATGAGCATCACGCTTGAGGACGTGGCGGCTAACGCCGATCTGCCCGCGGCGCTGCGTGGCGACGTGGCGCAACTTGGCAGACAACTGGCCCGTTGCCGCACGGCCATGGAAACGCTCGCCGGCGCGGCAGGCGTTGCACGTGGCGGAAACGCGCGGCGCATGCCGCTGGCTGATTGGCTGGCCGAGCTGGCGGACCAATGGCGTATTCGCCAGCCGCAGGTGCGCGTGGATCTTGAATGCGACAGCACGCACACCGTCGTGGCTGAACAAAGCCTCGGCCATACGCTGCAGTGGCTGCTTGACCACGCCGCGTCGTCGGCGCCCGCCGCGGTGTCGCTTGCCGCGCGCGTGGATGCGGACAGTCTGCAGATTGCCGTGCGCGACTGCGGGGCGCTTGTGCCCGAAGCGCTGCGCGAAGCGATGCATGATCCGACGCAAAGTCACGGCGAGTTGAGCCACGCTACCATCGCCCGGCTCGGCGGCCGCCTGGACGCACGCCCGTTCCGCGGTGGTACCGAGCTGGTGATAACCCTCCCGCTGGCTGCACTGAGCCCATGAACGTACGCCGTTTGCTGATCGTTGAAGACGACCCCTCCTTGTCCGAGGTGCTGTGTCGCGCCTTTGAGCGGCGTGGCTACGAGGTCCATGCGGAAATGCATGTTGCGGGCGCTTGCCGAGCCGCGCGCGAGTGGCCGAGCGCTTGCGCGGTGGTGGATCTGAAGTTGCCGGATGGGTCGGGCTTGAAAGTCGTCGAGGCGCTCGCAAGCGCGCAGCCGGATTGCCGCATCGTTGTCATGACCGGCTATGCCAGCGTCGCAACCGCGGTTGAAGCGATCAAGCTGGGCGCCACGCACTACCTGGCCAAGCCGGCGAGCATCGCAGAAATCGAGGCGGCGTTTGATCGCACCGAAGGCGATGCCGAGGCGGAGGCGATTGATGAGCCGATGCGCGTTGATGCGGTCGAGTGGGAGTACATCAATCGCGTGCTGACCGAGCAGCACGGCAACATTTCTGCGACCGCCCGGGCGCTTGGCATGCACCGCCGGACCCTGCAGCGCAAACTCGCGCGCCCACCCGAGTCCTGAGCCTTCGGGGTGCCTGCGACAAATTGTCGCGGGTCAATTTTTTCCCTCCGCGCGGCGCATAGAGTCCGTGCGTCAAATTGTCGCGCCCATGCCATACCGGCGTGGGCCCGCGCCGACCATTCCGGAGGAGAGAACATGGACAAGAAGCAGGAACACCACGAGCCGAGCACCCTCGACGTTAGCCGCCGCAAGTTCCTTGGCAGCTCGGCGATGGCTGGTCTGGCCGGCGCGAC
>JAJZLD010000086.1 GCA_021803785.1 Pseudomonadota bacterium
CGCTGCGTGCCGGGCTTGGCGCTCTGGCGGTCACGGCTTTTTTCGCCACGCGCTTCGTTGCGGTTGCGTTGATCGTCGCGGGCTTTCTGGCCGTCGCGATTGCGCTCGCCGCGTTCTTCGCGGTTGCCACGGCCACCGCGCTCGCCACGGCTGCGCTCATTGCGACGCCCGTTGCGCCCCGCGTCCTTGGTTTCGGCGGGCTGTGCGGCCGGTGCCGTGGCGGTGGCGTCACCGCCACGGAACCAGTTCAGGATGCGCTGGAGTAGGCTGGTGCCTGGCTGCACCGTCGCGCTTGGGGCGACCGGTGCGGCTTCGGCCTTGGGCTCCACGATCGGGGCAGGCTGGTCCGGCGTAAACGAGCGGAGCGCGGCTTCCTGGCGCGGGGGCTTGCCTTCGGTGTTTGCGGACGGCGGCGCATAGGTGGCGTCGGCCGGCATCTGCGCCATCTTGTAGCTGGGCAAATTCAGTTCTTCCGAGTTCAGCTGGTCGTGACGCAGACGGACAATCTCGTGTGCCGGCGTTTCCAGATGGCGGTTCGGGATTAGCAGCAGGTTGACCTTGTGGCGCAGCTCGATCTTGGCGATGTCGTCGCGCTTTTCGTTCAACAGGAAGGTTGCGACATCAACCGGTACCTGGCAGTGCAGTGCGCCGGTGTTCTCCTTCATCGCTTCCTCTTCGAGGATGCGCAAGATGTGCAGCGCCGCCGATTCGGTCGAGCGGATATGGCCGGTGCCGGTACAGCGCGGGCAGGTGATGTAGCTGGTTTCGGCCAGCGCCGGGCGCAGGCGCTGGCGCGAGAGCTCCAGCAGACCGAAGCGGCTGATCTTGCCGGTCTGAACACGGGCGCGATCATAGCGAAGGGCGTCGCGCAGGCGGTTTTCCACCTCGCGCTGGTTCTTCGGGTTCTCCATGTCGATGAAGTCGATGACGATCAGGCCGCCCAAGTCACGCAGGCGCAGCTGGCGGGCCACTTCGTCCGCGGCTTCGAGGTTGGTCTTTAGCGCGGTTTCTTCGATGTCCGCGCCGCGGGTTGCGCGGCCCGAGTTCACGTCGACCGCGACCAGCGCTTCGGTATGGTCGATCACCACGGCACCGCCCGACGGCAGGTTGACCTGGCGCGAGTATGCCGATTCGATCTGGTGCTCGATCTGAAAGCGCGAGAACAGCGGCACGTCGTCACGGTAGCGCTTCACGCGATGCACATTGGTCGGCATCACATGCGCCATGAACTGGCGCGCCTGTTCATACACGTCGTCGGTGTCGATCAGAATTTCACCGATGTCGGAGGAGAAGTAGTCGCGGATCGCACGGATCACGAGACTGCCTTCTTGATAGATCAGGTAGGCGCCACTCTGGCCCTTAGCCGCACCTTCGATCGCCTTCCACAGCTGGACGAGGTAGTTGAGATCCCACTGCAGTTCCTCGGCGGCACGGCCGATCGCTGCGGTGCGAGCGATCATGCTCATGCCGGCGGGTACGTCCAATTGATCCAGCGCGTCGCGCAATTCCGCGCGGTCGTCGCCCTCGACGCGGCGCGAAACGCCACCGCCACGGGGGTTGTTCGGCATCAGCACCAGGTAGCGGCCGGCGAGCGAGATGAAAGTGGTCAGGGCTGCGCCCTTGTTACCACGTTCGTCCTTCTCAACCTGGACGATCAGTTCCTGGCCTTCCTTGATCGCGTCCTGAATGCGGGCGCGGGAAGCTTCTACACCTTCCTTGAAATAGGCGCGGGAAATTTCCTTGAACGGCAGAAAGCCATGGCGTTCGGCGCCGTAGTCAACAAAGGCTGCTTCGAGGCTGGGCTCGACGCGTGTCACGACGCCTTTGTAGATGTTGCTCTTGCGTTGTTCCTTGGCGGCCGATTCGATATCGAGATCGATCAATTTCTGACCATCTACGATCGCGACGCGCAGTTCTTCGGCCTGCGTCGCATTAAAAAGCATGCGCTTCATTGGTGTTGTTCTCCCGCGCGCAAGCGGGCAGAACGAACCGCACCGTCCGATTCGGACGGCGTACTCAGATTGTCGGGAACGCTGTCATGCGATGGTTCGTTTTCAAAAAGAGTCGCGGGATTCGTACTGATCGGTCCTGCAGTCTCGGCGAGTTTCGGCCGACCGCTCAGGGCCTTGCATTCTGCGAGTTGCGCGCCAACTATGTGGTCAAGTGTTTTTTGGGTACCATCGCGAGCTTTTGTGCTCCAGCGACGGTTGGCTTGGCGTTCCTCTGGGAGCTGAGCTCATCGCCGACTGTTCCGTACCTGCATCCTGCGAGGTGCGGCCCAAGCCGGACGTACCGGACGAACCCGAGCAGTATATTCAACATGGTCTTGCAAGGCAAAACCCCGTCCGCCCCTTCAGCTGTCCAGCGAGTGCTGATCGACGAAAACGATGCAGGTCAGCGTATCGACAATTTTCTGATCCGCGTCTGCAAAGGCGTGCCCAAGAGCCTGATCTACCGAATCCTGCGCAGCGGCGAGGTGCGGGTGAATAAAGGGCGCATCGATCAGACCTACCGACTCGCGGTGGGCGATGAGGTGCGGATTCCGCCATTGCGTCTGGCTGAAAAGGCCGACAAGGCGCCGGTTCCGGGCCGTGAGTTCCCGATCCTGTTTGAAGACGACGCGCTTTTGGCGATCAACAAGCCGGCAGGTACTGCGGTGCATGGTGGCAGCGGGGTCAGCTTTGGGGTCATCGAGCAGTTGCGACAGCAGCGGCCGCAGCAGCGGTTTCTCGAGTTGGCGCACCGGCTTGATCGTGAGACCTCAGGCATTCTGTTGATCGGCAAGAAGCGGTCGGCGCTCAGCAAACTGCATGATGTGCTGCGCGAAGGCGGCTTGGACAAGCGCTATCTGGCACTGGTGGTGGGCAAATGGCCGAACCCGGTTCAGCATATCAAGCTTGCTCTCACCAAGTACCTGACCGAAGAAGGCGAGCGGCGCGTTACAGTGGATAAGGACGGCAAGGCCTCGCACAGCATCGTGCGGCTCGTGGCGCGCTGGGAGCGTTTCAGTCTCGTCGAGGTGCAGATCAAGACTGGCCGGACGCACCAAATCCGGGTGCACCTGACGCATCTCGGCTTTCCGTTGGCGGGTGACGATAAATACGGCGATTTCGCGCTGAATAAGGCGTTGCAGAAGGAAGGTCTGAAGCGCATGTTCCTGCATGCGGCGAGTTTGGTCGTGCCGCATCCGGTTACCGGCGAGTCCTTGGTGCTCTCCGCGCCGCTGCCAGATGAGTTAGCCGCTTTCGTGGCGCGCCTTGATGAAAAGGAGGCGCGTAGCTATGGCTGAACGCCGGTTTGACCTGGTCGTATTCGACTGGGATGGCACTTTGATGGATTCGACTGCGACGATCGTCGCTGCGATTCAGGCTGCGTGCGCGGATCTGGGCTTACCGGTGCCCGATCGTGCTCAGGCGAGCCACGTCATCGGTTTGGGCTTGAATGACGCGTTGCATACGGCGGTGCCAACACTCGACCCGGCCGACTATCCGAGGATGGTGGAGCGCTATCGCCATCACTATTTTGCGCGCGATGGAGAACTGGTGCTGTTCGACGGTGTGCCGGCGCTGATCGATCGCTTGGCGGCTGAGGGCTACGGTCTTGCTGTGGCCACAGGCAAGAGCCGCGCCGGGCTTGATCGCGCTTTTACCGCGAGCGGTTTGGGTGCGCGCTTCCACGGCTCGCGCACGGCGGACGAAACATTCTCGAAACCGCACCCGGCGATGCTGCTCGAATTGATCGACGAATTCGCCGTCGCACCAGAGCGCACCTTGATGATCGGCGATACGACGCATGACTTGCTGATGGCGCAAAACGCCGGCACACCCGCGGTTGGCGTAACCTACGGCGCGCATCCGTTCGATGTGCTCGACGCCCTTGCGCCGCTTGGTTTGGTGCATTCCGTTGCGGAGCTCGATGCATGGCTGGCAGCGAACGCCTGATCTGCACGAGCGGAGAGGTTCAGGAGGGGGGCGATGGCGTTCGCTTCCCCCTACGCACGGCTTTTGGTGACGAGACCGGTTTTGTCGTGCGCTACCGGGGTGAGGTGCGGGCGTACATCAACCGGTGTGCGCATGTGCCGGTTGAGCTGGACTGGCAACCGGGCAAGTTCTTCGATGACTCGGGCTTATACTTAATTTGTGCAACGCACGGTGCGTTGTACGACCCGGTCGGTGGGCATTGTCTTGCCGGCCCCTGTCGCGGCGGCCGCCTGCCGAAGCTCAATGTGATCGAGCGCGATGGGCATATCTACCTCCTTGAGAACACTGCATGAATGAACAAGTTTGGGAACGCAAGCTGATCGAAGATCTCGCCACCGAGGCGCTCAAGGAGCAGCGCCGGCGCCGCCGTTGGGGCATTTTCTTCAAGCTGCTGGGCGTGGCGTATTTCGGCGTGTTTCTCTGGATCATGTGGTCTGGCCGTAGCCCGGACGGCGTTGATGGTCATCCTCATACAGCGGTCATCGAGCTCGATGGTGTGATCGCGGCTAACAACCCCGCGAGCGCGGCGCGCGTGAATACCGCGCTGCGTGAGGCGTTCAAGAACGACGCTGTCAAGGGCGTGGTGATCAAGATCAACAGCCCGGGCGGTAGCCCGGTGCAGGCAGGCGCGATCTACGACGAGATCAAACGTCTCAAGGCGACAAAGCCTGCACTGCCGGTTTACGCCGTGGTTGAGGAGCTGTGTGCTTCGGGTGGTTACTACGTTGCGGCGGCCGCGGACAAGATCTACGTCGACAAAGCGAGCCTGATCGGTTCGATCGGTGTGATCATGGACGGCTTTGGTTTTACTGAGGCGATGCAGAAGTTTGGCGTCGAGCGGCGCGTCTATACGGCGGGGGACAACAAAGCGTTCCTGGATCCGTTCTCGCCGTCAGTGCCGCGCCATGTCGAGCACGCTAACGCGATGTTGCAAGAGATTCACGCGCAGTTCATCGATGCGGTGCGCAAAGGTCGTGGCAAGCGCCTGAAGGAAACCCCGGAGACATTCTCTGGGCTGGTCTGGACCGGCCAGAAGAGCATCGAACTCGGCCTCGCTGATGCGACCGGGACGGTCAGTTCGGTGGCGCGGGATGTGATCAAGGCCGAGAAGCTGCGCGACTACACCGAGCGTGAGCCGACTTTCGAGCGCCTTGCGCGCCGGCTTGGCGGCGTTGCGGCGCAAGCCTTCTCCGAAGGGATGGTCGAGACCCGCTATCGCTGAGCGCTTCTCCGGCGGCCGGCCCGGCCGCTAGGCGAGAAACAGGAATACCGTGGGGCGCCGATCCAGATCGGGCGCCTCACTTTTTTTCCAGCTTGCGATGCTGCGCGTGGCGATCCATTCGCCAACTGTCGTCAGTTCGCGCGCGACACAAAGCTGCGTTTCCGCCGAAAGGCCGGCAAGCAGGGCCGCAAACATCGCCTGGTTACGGTACGGCGTCTCGATGAAGAGTTGCGTGCGCTTGAAGCGACGCGACTCCTTTTCGAGTTCGCGCAGCGCGGCCGCACGTTCGGCTTCCTTCACCGGCAAATAGCCGTGGAACGCAAAGCTCTGGCCGTTGAGCCCGGAGGCCATCAGGCTGAGCAGCAGAGACGATGGGCCGACTAGGGGGGCTACGCGAATGCCAAGCCGATGGGCTTGCCGCACCAACAAGGCGCCGGGATCTGCGACGGCTGGACAGCCCGCTTCGGACATCAGGCCGATATCCTGCCCTGCCAGGGCTGGGGCGAGCAGGGCACTCAGGTCAGCGTCGGTTGGTGTCTTCGGTAGTTCTCGAACATCCAGCGCTTGCAGCGGCTGCGGATGGCCGATGCGTTTCAGTTCTGCACGCGCGCTTTTGGCGTTCTCTACGACGAAGTGCCGCAGCAGATGAGTGGTTCTGAGCGTCGCAGGTGGGTGGAGTGCGTCTGGGTCCGCAGGGCCGAGCGCGACAGGTATCAAAAATAGGGTACCAGACATCAGATTGTCTGAATCCCGGCTTCACGCAACAGGCGACACAGCGCAATCATCGGCAGCCCGACCAGTGCATTCGGATCGTCACCGCGGATGTGATCGAGCAGCGTGATCCCCAATGCTTCGGATTTTGCGCTGCCGGCGCAATCCAGTGGCATCTCCCGTGAGACGTAACGCTCAATCTCTGCGTCGCTGAGGTGCCGGAAACCGACTTCGGTGGGTACACAAAGCGTCGAGGCGTGCCCGGTGTTCGTGTCGAGCAGGCTTACGGCAGTGTGGAAGACGATGGATCTGCCGCTCATCTGCTTCAGTTGCGCAATCGCCCGTTCTACGGTGCCTGGCTTGCCAAAGCGCTCGTCGCCAACGCTGGCCACTTGATCAGAGCCGATGATCAGGGCGTTCGGATGCCGTGGGGCGACCGCGCGCGCCTTGGCTTCGGCGAGGCGAATCGCTGTTTCGGCTGGCGCTTCGCCCGCGCGTGGCGTTTCGTCGGTGTCCGGCTTGTCGGTTACGAACGGAAGTTCAAGTCTTGCGAGCAACTCTCGGCGATAGCGGGAGGTGGAGGCCAGGACAATTGTGCGCATCAGAGCGGGCATCTCGCCGGCGGCGATTTGCCTTTGACAGAAAAGGCCTTGGATAATATCATTCCTCGTTTATGTCGCAACAGCAGGCTGATTTTGCCTCGTGGTTGATTGCCGATCCGCTCGAGTTCGCGCGGCTCGGCGAGCGTCTCGCGGGTGCAGTCGAGATTTCCGCGCTCGCGCGTCTGCGCGCAGAGTTGATGGATGCGCAGGGCTCGGTTCGGGTTGAGGTGAGCGGAAGCGAGGTTGGTGACGACCGGTTTCTGCTGGTTTCAATCGAAGCGAAGCCTCGGGTTGAATGTCAGCGGTGTCTTGAGCCGCTTGCGCTTGGTCTGGCGTTGGATGTTCGATTCCTGCTTGTTCCGCTCGGGCAGCCGATGCCGGATGACGAGTTGGAGGATGACTCCTTCGATCCGATTCATGCCGAGCGCAATCTTGATGTGCTGGCCTTGGTTGAGGACGAACTGCTGCTGGCGTTGCCGATCTCGCCGCGACATGAGGTGTGCGAAACCCCGCAACCCCGCGAACGGGACGCCAGCGCGTCGCCCTTCGCCGCGCTGGCGAACCTGCGCGGGGCGGGAAAGAAAGTTTGAGCCCGATCCGGTTTTCGGCGGGTCTGATTACTGAAATTGAGCGAAGGAGCATCAAATGGCTGTTCAACAGAACAAAAAGTCGCCGTCGAAGCGCGGCATGCATCGTGCCCACGATTTTCTGACCGGCCCCGCAACTGCCGTCGAGCCGACCACCGGTGAAGTGCACCTGCGCCACCATGTGTCGCCGTCTGGCGTGTACCGTGGCCGCAAGGTCATGAAGGCCAAGGGCGAATAATTCCCGTTTCGACGAAAACGGCGCCAGAGTGCCTGGCGCCGTTTTCGTTCGTCCCTACCCACCAGTCACTATCGATGCAGGTAACGCTCGCGATCGACTGTATGGGCGGTGATTTCGGCCACTCGGTCACACTGCCCGCAGCCCGTAAGTTCCTGCGCGACGATCCATACGCCAGCGTACTGCTGGTCGGTCTGCCCGAGGCCATCGAAGCGGAAGCTTCCAGGCTGGCTGGCGAATTCCCTGGTCGTGCCCGTTTCGTGCCGGCGACGCAAGTCGTTGAAATGCACGAATCGCCCGCAAGCGCTTTGCGCGCCAAGAAAGACTCGTCGATGCGCGTTGCGATCGACAAGGTCAAATCTGGTGATGCGCAGGCTGCGGTGTCGGCGGGCAATACTGGGGCGTTGATGGCGATCGCGCGTTTCGTTCTGAAAACCATCAATGGCATCGACCGGCCGGCAATCGCGACGATTCTGCCTGCGCTGGATGGTCACACCTATGTGCTCGACCTCGGTGCCAACGTTGATTGCACCGCCGAACACTTGCTTCAGTTCGGGATCATGGGGGCGATGCTCGTTTCTGCGCTTGAGAACAAGGAGCGCCCCACGGTCGGGTTGCTCAATATCGGCGAGGAAGAGATCAAAGGCAACGAGGTCGTCAAGCAAGCGGCAGAGTTGCTGCGCAGCAGCGGGCTCAACTTCTACGGAAACGTTGAGGGTAACGACATCTACAAAGCGACCACCGACGTAGTTGTCTGCGATGGTTTTGTAGGCAACGTGGCGCTGAAGGCTTCGGAGGGGGTGGCGCAAATGATGGCGATCACGCTCAAGCAAGAACTCAAGCGCAACCTGTACACGAAGCTGGTCGCGCTGCTGGCAATCCCGGCTCTGCGTCACTTCAAGCAGCGCGTTGATCATCGGCGATACAACGGTGCCGCACTCCTTGGGCTGCGTGGGGTCGTATTCAAGAGTCATGGTTCCGCTGATGCGTTTGCGTTTGAGCAGGCGCTCCGCCGTGCGGCGGATGCGGCGCGCAATCAGGTTGTTGATCGCATCACCGCGCGCGTCAGCGCGCACCTTGCAGCAAAAGGAGTGACGCAGTGATCTATTCCAGGGTCGTGGGTACAGGCAGTGTGCTGCCGGGAGATCCTGTCACCAATGATGATCTGGTGGCGCGCGGCATTGATACGTCCGATAGTTGGATCATCGAACGTACAGGTATTAGGTCCCGCCATCTTGCTCCCGCCGGCGTTACCTCGAGTGTGCTGGGTGCCGAAGCTGCGCGTCGTGCGCTCGAGGCGGCGGGGCGTAGAGCTGCCGACGTCGATTTGATCATCGTCGCCACCTCCACGCCAGACAAAGTATTCCCGAGCACTGCCTGCCTGATTCAGGCGGAGCTCGGGGTGTCGGGGTTTCCGGCCTTTGACGTGCAGGCGGTTTGCAGCGGCTTCGTCTACGCACTGACAATTGCGGACAAGTTCATCCGCTCCGGCTCGAATCGTCGCGCGCTGGTTGTTGGTGCGGAAGTCTTTTCCCGCATCATCGACTGGGAGGATCGCCGTACCTGCGTTCTGTTTGGCGATGGCGCAGGTGCTGTGTTGCTTGAGGCATCGGAAACGCCTGGCCTGCTCGCGACTGCGCTGCATGCCGACGGCAGTCTGCACGAGATCCTAGATGTGCCGGGCAATATTCGTGATGGCCATGTCGAGGGCTCGCCGTTTCTTCACATGGACGGCGCTGCGGTCTTCAAAGTGGCCGTTCGCGTGTTGGGCGATATCGCCCATGAAGTGCTTGAACAGGCTGGCATGACGGCCGAGCAACTCGATTGGTTGATCCCTCACCAGGCAAATATCCGGATTCTTCAGGCGACCGCCAAGCGCCTGCATTTGCCGTTTGAAAAGGTGATCGTCACCGTCGACAGGCACGGTAATACCTCGGCGGCGTCAGTGCCGCTCGCGCTCGACGCAGCGGTGCGGGATGGCCGTGTACGGTCGGGCCAGAGCGTGATGTTGCAAGGCGTGGGCGGTGGCATTACCTGGGGTGCGGCGCTTCTGCGCCTGTAATACCGAGTGAGGGTGCGATGAGTTTTGCTTTTGTCTTTCCCGGTCAGGGGTCGCAGTCGGTCGGCATGATGGCGGCGTATGGCGAGTCCGAAGTAATTCGCGCGACGTTTGCCGAAGCGTCCGCTGCACTTGGTGAGGATCTCTGGGCGATGGCTGCCGAAGGCCCCGCCGAGCGGCTGTCGTTGACGGTCAATACGCAGCCGCTGATGTTGGCCGCCGGCGTCGCAGTTTGGCGCGCGTGGCGCGCCGCGGGTGGCGCGAAGCCCGCCGTTGTCGCGGGGCACAGTCTTGGCGAGTATTCTGCCTTGGTCGCGGCGGGCGCACTAGAGCTTGCAGACGCGGTACGTCTGGTGCGTTTGCGCGCACAGGCCATGCAGGATGCGGTGCCGGCGGGTACGGGCGGTATGGCGGCGATTCTCGGGCTGTCGCCGGAATTGGTGGCTGAAGCCTGCGCCGAGGCTGCGCAAGGCGAAGAGGTTGCCGCGGCTAACCTCAATGACCCGGGGCAAATCGTGATCGCAGGTCATGCTGGCGCGGTTGCGCGAGCCTGCGAGGCTGCCAAGGCGCGAGGCGCGAAGCGTGCATTGCCGCTTCCGGTCAGTGCTCCTTTTCATAGTGCCCTGATGCGTCCTGCCGCTGAGCGTCTTGCGCTGGCCTTGCAGACGGTCGACGTTCGCACGCCTGCAATCCCCGTCGTCAACAATGTTGATGTCGCAATCGAGTCGGATCCGGTTCGCATCAAGGATGCGCTGGTGCGCCAGGCTTACTCTCCGGTTCGCTGGATCGAAACGGTGCAGGCCTTGGCCGCCCAAGGTGTCACACAAGTCGTCGAATGCGGTCCCGGCAAGGTGTTGATGGGGTTGGTGAAGCGCTGTGGCGCGGGTCCGGAGGCGCTTGCAATCTCGGATGCGGGCACACTGGCAACGATTCTCGAAGTGACCAAAGGGGCTGCAGCATGATGGCACTTGAAGGGCAGATTGCGCTGGTGACCGGCGCGAGTCGCGGCATCGGGCGTGCGACCGCGCTTGAGCTTGGGCGCCAAGGTGCGGTCGTCATTGGTACGGCGACGTCGGATTCTGGGGCCGAAGCGATCTCGGCGGCCCTCGCCGAGGCCGGTATCAAGGGTACCGGCTTGCGCCTGAATGTTACCGATGCTGCGGATTGTGAAGCTGCGCTGGATCGGATCGAGAAGGCGTTCGGAGCGGTGTCGGTGTTGGTGAATAACGCTGGCATCACGCGCGACAACATCGCGATTCGGATGAAGGACGACGAGTGGGATGCGGTGATCGACACCAATCTCAAGGCCGTATTCCGTATGTCCAAACTTGTCATGCGCCCGATGATGAAGGCACGCTATGGCCGCATCGTCAACATCACCTCGGTGGTTGGGTCCTCCGGTAATGCCGGGCAGGCGAATTATGCGGCCGCAAAGGCGGGCGTTGCCGGCATGACGCGCGCCTTGGCGCGTGAAC
>JAJZLD010000087.1 GCA_021803785.1 Pseudomonadota bacterium
TTCGCGGCACCAGTCCGAAGGTCTGGAACGGCTGGAAGGCGAAGCTGCTTGAAGACCTTTTCCTGACCACACAGCGCCTGCTACGAGGCGACACCCCAGTGCAGGCCAAGGGCCTTGCGGAACGACAGAACGAAGCACGGGCACGCCTGCGCTTCTACGGTCTCGTCGAGGGCGTAGAACGCCCGCTGTGGGAAGAACTCGACACGGTCTACTTCATGCGCCACGACATCGACGAAATCGTCTGGCATACGCGCATGCTCTACTACCGCCCCGCGGGGGGCGAAGCCGTCGTCAAGGCGCGACCCAGCCAGGTGGAGCAAGGCCTTCAGGTAATGGTTTACGCACCAGATTCGCAAGACATGTTCATGCGCCTGTGCGGCTTCTTCAGCCGCCAAGGCTTGAGCATCCTGGATGCCAAGATCCATACGACGCACCACAACTATGCGCTGGACAGCTTCGTGTTAATGAACCCAAACGGCGACGAGAACTACCGCGACATCGTTCCGCTGATCGAGCACGACCTCGCGCAGCGGCTACGCAATCAGGGGCCCATCGACAAACCCGGTTCCGGGCGCCCTTCCCGTCAGGTCAGGCACTTTCCGATTACGCCGGAAGTGGCAATTCGCCCCGACGAGCGCGGCCAGCACTACATCCTGTCGGTTGCGGCGGCCGATCGGCCTGGGCTGCTTTTCGACATCGCGAGTGTCTTAGCGGAATACCGGGTGAACCTTCATACAGCGAAGATCGCTACGCTCGGCGAGCGAGCGGAGGATACCTTCCTGATCTCCGGCCCCGAACTCGGCGCAACAAGCGCTGTTGTCCGGCTCGAAGCGGCGCTACTCGCACGCCTTCAGCCATAGTGAGCGACGACCGCTCCTTTAGTCGTCGCCAACCGCATTCAGCCCGGGAAAGAGGATGTCAGTGAAGCCGAAGCGGCGAAAATCCTGCACCCGCATCGGGTAGAGTATGCCGTCGAGGTGGTCGCACTCATGCTGCACGACGCGCGCATGAAAGCCACTCGCTTCGCGTTCGATCACCTCACCCGACACACCGAAACCTGAGTAGTGCAAGCGTGCGTAGCGCGGTACAACACCGCGAAAACCGGGCACTGACAAACACCCCTCCCAGCCGTCCTCCATCTCGGCGCCGAGGAAGGTGATGGTGGGATTGCACAGCACGGTCAAGGGTACCGGCTCCGCATCGGGATACCGCGGGCTGCGCTCTACGCCGAACATGACGACGCGAAGATCGACGCCAATCTGAGGCGCAGCCAAACCCGCACCATTGAGATGGCGCATCGTATCAAGCATGTCCGCCACCAGCGCATGAAGCTCGGGTGTATCTAAGCGCTCGACGGGACGGGCAACACGCAGCAGCCGGGCATCGCCCATACGCAGGACTTCCCGAATCATGGCGCAGCCCTCAGCCGCAGATCCGATCAATCACACGCCGCACGCGGCTCATGGCAGATTGGGCGGTTTGCTCGATTTTCTCGAAGCGGATCTCATGCTCGCTATCGGCGCGCCCAGCCGCCCAATTGACCACCACATTGAGCGCTGCATACGGTAGATCGAGTTCGCGCGCCAAAGCCGCTTCGGGCATACCCGTCATACCCACGACATCGGCGCCATCGCGGGCAAGACGTTCGATTTCGGCGGCAGTCTCCAGCCGTGGCCCTTGGGTGGCCGCATACACAGCGCCATCGACCACCGCTTCACCCGCTTCGCCGGCGGCAGCGAGGATGCGACGCCGCAACACAGGATCGTAAGGCTCGGTGAAATCCACATGTACAACCGGGCCATCGACACCATCGAAGAAAGTGCCTCGGCGGCCGTGGGTGTAGTCGATGATCTGGTGAGGCACGACCAGCACGCCAGGCCCGAGATCAGCGCGAATTCCGCCCACTGAAGCCACCGACAGCACGCCCGTCGCGCCGGCCTTGTGCAAGGCCCACAGGTTGGCGCGGTAGTTAACCATGTGCGGGGGAATCGTATGGCCGTAACCATGACGTGCCAGAAACACCACGTTCATGCTGCAAACGCGGCCAAACAGCAGCACCCCGGAGGGTTCGCCGTAAGGGGTGCGCACCACCTCGCGACGTTCGATGTTCAGGTTGGCGAGTTGGGTCAGTCCGCTACCGCCGATGATCGCGAGCATGAAGATGGCCTTCCGGTTAATTCTGGTCAGCCGAAAATGGTAGCACGCAGCATTCCGGATTTTCGCTGCACCGCGACATGCCCGTGCTAGAATCCCGCCCTTTTTGAAAGACTTGGCAAAAACCAATGAGCCGCGCTATCCGTAACATCGCCATCATCGCTCACGTCGACCACGGCAAAACCACGCTGGTCGACCAGCTCCTGCGCCAATCCGGCACCTTCCGTGAAAACCAGCAGGTCGCAGAACGCGTGATGGACTCCAACGATCTGGAAAAGGAGCGCGGCATCACGATTCTTGCCAAGAACTGCGCCATCCAGTACGGCGAGACCCATATCAACATCGTCGATACCCCTGGACACGCTGACTTTGGCGGTGAAGTCGAGCGAGTGCTGTCGATGGTCGACGGCGTGCTGCTGCTGGTCGATGCGGTCGAAGGCCCAATGCCCCAGACCCGTTTCGTCACCCGCAAAGCGCTCGCAATGGGGCTTAAGCCGATCGTCGTGATCAACAAGATCGACCGCCCGGGCTCGCGCCCCGACTGGGTGATCAATCACACCTTCGATCTCTTCGACAAACTCGGCGCGACCGAAGAGCAACTCGACTTTCCGGTCGTGTACGCCTCGGCCCTGAACGGCTACGCGATGCTGGAGGCTGACAAGCCCGGCACCGACATGACAGCGCTTTACGAAGCGATCCTGAAACATGTGCCGCAACCTGAAGTGGACGCGGACGCACCGCTGCAACTGCAGATCTGCTCGCTCGACTACTCGACCTATGTCGGTCAGCTGGGAATTGGCCGCATCCGTGCCGGCCGTATCCGCCCGAACCAGGAAGTGGTCGTCATGTACGGCGACGAAAACCGTGGCAAGGCAAAAGTGGGCCAAGTACTGACCTTCAAGGGTCTTGAGCGCAGCCAAGCCGAGTCCGCCGAAGCAGGCGACATCGTGCTCGTATCGGGTATCGATCAGGTGAACATCGGCGTCACGATCTGCGATCCGGAGAAGCCCCAAGGCCTGAAACCGATCGCCGTCGATGAACCGACGCTAACGATGAACTTCATGGTCAACTCGTCGCCACTCGCCGGCCGCGAAGGCAAGTTCGTCACAAGCCGCCAGATCCGCGAGCGCCTTGAGAAGGAGCTGCTGAAGAACGTCGCGCTGCGCGTGAATTTCACTAGCGATTCGGACGTGTTCGAAGTCTCCGGCCGTGGCGAACTGCACCTGACCATCCTGCTCGAAAACATGCGCCGTGAAGGCTACGAACTGGCAGTTGGTCGCCCGCGCGTGGTGTTCAAGGAAATCAACGGCGAGAAGTGCGAACCGTATGAAATGCTGACGGTGGACGTGGAAGAAAACCACCAGGGCGCAGTGATGGAAGAACTCGGCCGCCGCCGTGGCGAACTGCAAGACATGCAGCCGGACGGAAAGGGGCGTGTGCGTCTCGAATACCGCATTCCCGCACGTGGCCTGATCGGCTTCCAGGGCGAATTCCTGACGCTGACCCGCGGCACCGGCCTCGCCAGCCATGTGTTCGACGACTACGGCCCGATGGCCGGTGTGATGGCAGAGCGCCGCAACGGCGTCCTGATCTCGCAGAACGATGGCGAGGCCGTAGCCTATGCGTTGTGGAACCTGCAAGACCGCGGCCGTATGTTCGTCAGCCCGGGTGAAGCGGTGTACGAAGGCATGATCATAGGCATCCACACCCGCGACAACGACTTGGTCGTCAATCCGATCAAGGGCAAACAGCTCACAAACGTGCGTGCATCGGGTACCGATGAGGCAGTGCGTTTGACGCCGCCGATCTCGCTGACGCTGGAATCGGCGATCGAATTCATCGCCGACGACGAAATCGTCGAGATCACACCGAAGTCGATCCGACTGCGCAAGCGCCACCTGAAGGAAACCGACCGCAGGCGCGCCGCAAAGAACGACGCAGCCTGATTGAGCTCGGCTTCGGCCGAATCAAACAAAAGGGCAGCCGCGTGGCTGCCCTTTCTTTTTATTCTGCGGTTGGGATTTATCCCAACCGACATGGCACTTGGCGTATTAGGCGTGACTGAATCGGTCTGCGAGGAAACGCTTGAAGTCCGCACCAATTTCCGGGTGGCGCATGCCTAGTTCGACCGTAGCTTTGAGGTAACCAAGCTTGTCGCCGCAGTCATAGCGAGTGGCGTCGAATCGATAGGCCAAAACGGACTCTTCACGCAACAGCGCAGAAATCGCATCGGTCAATTGCAACTCGCCATGCGTACCCGGCGTCAGGTTGCGCAGGTGCTCAAAGATTTGCGGCGTCAGGATATAGCGGCCGACGACCGCAAGATTGGAAGGCGCGTCTTCGGGCCTCGGCTTTTCCACGATGCCCGAGATGCGGCGCAGATCGCCCGAGTCTTTCTCCGTGCTCACCACACCATAAGAGCCTGTCGCCTCACGCGGCACTTCCATCACGCCGAGCACCGAGCAGCGGTTGTAGCCGAATACGTCCACCATCTGTTTGGTGACAGACGTGGCACCGTCGAGCAGGTCGTCGGCCAGCAGCACGGCAAAAGGCTCATTGCCCACCACCGCTTCCGCACACAAAACCGCATGCCCCAGGCCCAGCGCCTCGGCCTGGCGAATGAAGATGCAATTGACGCCCTTCGGAATCGTGTCTTCGACGATCTTGAGCATGTCGTGTTTGCCACGGGTCACGAGCTCGTTCTCAAGCTCATAGGCCTTGTCGAAATGGTCAGCGATCGCGCGCTTGGTACGACCGATGATGAAAACCATATCGGTGATGCCCGCATCGGCGGCCTCTTCCACCGCGTACTGGATGATCGGTTTGTCGACGATCGGCAGCATTTCCTTGGGCATGACCTTGGTTGCCGGCAGGAAGCGGCTACCCAGCCCCGCTACCGGAAATACCGCCTTGCGAATTCGCTTCATTGTTCCTGATCCATTGTTTGGGGCCCAGCACTGCTTTCGCGCAGCAGCGCGAGGAGTGCATCCTCGTCAAGGATCGTAATGCCCAACTGTTGCGCCTTGTCGAGCTTGGAGCCGGCCTCGGAGCCGGCCACCACATAACTGGTCTTCTTCGACACCGAACCTGCCACCTTGCCTCCTTGCGCCTCGATCAACGCGGTGGCTTCGTCGCGCGACAGTGTCGGCAGCGTGCCGGTCAGCACGAAGGTCTTGCCGCTCAGCTGCGCTTTTGAGCCAGAATCGGCAAGGCCTGCCTGTTCTGGCCAGTGCACACCCGCAGCCCGAAGCTGTTCGACCACCTCACGGTTGTGTGCCTCCGCAAAGAAGCCCGCGATACTTTCAGCCACGATCGGCCCGACGTCCGGCACCGCCAGTAATGCCTTTTCATCGGCGGCCATCAACGCGTCAAGGGTGCCGAAGTGCCGTGCGAGATCTTTCGCGGTCGCTTCACCCACATTGCGAATACCTAAGGCGTAAATGAAGCGCGCGAGAGTCGTGCTCCGACTGCGATCAATCGCGTCGACAAGATTCCGGGCCGATTTCTCGCCCATCCGGTCGAGGTTGGCGAGTGCAAGCACGCCCAATTTGTAGAGATCGGCCGGGGTACGAATGATCGCCGCATCGACGAGCTGATCCACCAGCTTGTCGCCAAGCCCTTCGATATCCATTGCGCGACGCGAGGCAAAATGCAGCAGTGCCTGTTTGCGCTGAGCCGGGCAGTAAAGGCCGCCGCTGCAACGATGGTCTGCCTCGCCCTCCTCGCGCACGACCGCAGAGCCGCACACCGGGCAGCGTTGAGGCATTACAAAGGCCGTCGTCCCTTCGGGACGACGCTCGGGCAAGGACGCAACGATCTCGGGAATCACATCGCCGGCGCGCCGAACAACAACGCTGTCACCGACTCGCACATCTTTGCGCGTGACCTCGTCTTGGTTATGCAGCGTCACGTTTGTTACGGTCACCCCTCCGACGAATACAGGCTCCAAGCGCGCAACCGGCGTCAGTTTCCCCGTCCGGCCGACCTGCACCTCAATTCCCTGAACGCGTGTCACAACTTCCTGTGCCGGGTATTTGTGGGCGACCGCCCAGCGTGGCTCTCGGCTCCGGAAGCCAAGCCGGCGTTGCAGCGCCAGCGAATTGACCTTGTAGACAACACCATCGATGTCGAATGGCAGTGCATCGCGCTGCGCGCCGACCCGATCATGAAAGGCGATCAACCCCTCCGCCCCGAGTGCCACGCAGCGTTCGCTGCAGACCGGAAAGCCCCATTGCGCGATCTGATCAAGCAGCGCAACATGACTGTCCACCCCGCACCAGCCCTTCGTTTCGCCGATGCCGTAGGCAAAGAAGGACAGTGGGCGCTGCGCGCTGATCGCAGGGTCAAGCTGACGCACGCTTCCGGCTGCCGCGTTGCGCGGATTAACGAAAGTCTTCTCGCCGCGCGCCTGCAGCCGCTCATTCATGCGCGCGAAATGGTCGCGCCGCATGTAGACCTCTCCGCGCACCTCAAAGACTTCAGGCGGGGTGTCGGCACGCAGTCGAAGCGGTATCTGGCGAATCGTACGGATATTCTGAGTGACGTCTTCGCCGGTTTCACCGTCGCCGCGCGTTGCCGCCTGCACCAGAATGCCACGTTCGTAGCGCAAGCTGATCGCGAGCCCGTCAAACTTCAGCTCCGCGGCATATTCAACCGGCGGATCGGTTTCCGTCAGTTCGAGCTCACGACGCACCTGCGCATCGAATGCGCGAGCGCCGCTCGCTTCGGTGTCGGTCTCGGTTCGGATGGAGAGCATCGGCACGGCATGCCGAACCGGTGCGAACTGCGCGAGTGCTTTGCCGCCGACGCGCTGAGTCGGCGAATCAGCGGTGCAAAGTTCCGGATACTCGGTTTCAAGCGCTTGCAGCGCCTGAAATAGCCGGTCGTACTCCGCGTCTGGAACCAGTGGTTCGTCCAGCACGTAATAAGCATGGCCATAGCGCTCGAGCATCGCCCGCAAGGTGGCGGCCTGCTCGAACGCCTCACGAGGCGCGATCATCGGAAGCCCTCAGGCGAAAAGGCGCAATGCGAGGGAACTGCCTGGCGGCACGCCCTGGCGATCCATCTGCTCCTGGAACTGCTGCACCTGGCTGCGGATCAGCGAGAGCGAGGCATCACTGAGCGGCTTGCCATTGTCATCAACCAGATGTCCCTGCAACGCGCCTGCAAGCTGACGCGCAAGCGCCACCATACGGTCGAAGGCCTCAATGCCCGCTGCCACGCGGGGCACATCAAGGCTCAAGGTGACCCCGCTGCTGGTGCCATGGCGCAGCGATTCCAGCGAGAAGAGTGCGGCGTCGCGATTGGCAAGGACGAACAGGCTCTGCCCTGCATCGTCCCGAGCATGGAAGCAACCGTCACCATCGAGCACCATGCCCGCTGCCTCGGCCAGCCCCCGCAACTTCGTGCCCGGGAAGGCATGCTCCCCGGCAACCACGTTGACCGCGATCTGAATGTCGAGCGCTGCGCAGAACTGGTCAACGCTTTGGGCGAGGGTCAGAGCTTCGCCACGCTCCATGAAGCGCGGCACCGCCATGAACTGGTCGCAGACGCGCTGAATCGCCGCGCAGAATGCGTCCACTTCACGTTCTCCGGCCGCGCCACGACGATCTGCCAACTGCATCGCTGCGCTCACGCGAGTGAAGCTGCGTTTGTCACCGGCGTCGAGCGCAACCCAGGCGTGGGCCACATCATCGAATCCGTACCAACGTACGGCCCGATGCACCTGCGACAACGGGCCACCAGCGCCCTGAACCAAGGCCCCACCAATCACACCGGCGGGTGCTTCGATACGTGCGACGCAGTCAATCGCGCGTGCTTCAAGTGGCAATTCGGGTTCGGCCGCTCGGCCAATCGGCGGTTGCGGGGGGATGCGCGCAGACGCAGGTTCGAGCCGCCCGCCCGGGTCCGCCGGTTCTGTCGAGCCGCTTGCCGCGCCCGCGCCCTCCAGCAGAACGTCGCGATGCTCCGAGCGAAACGCCTTTTCGGCGTTCCGGCGGGCCTTGCGTTCCTGCCAGGCGTTGTAACCGAGAACCAACACCACCACGCCGGCGCCGGAACCAATCAGACCATAAAGGAGTTCGTTGCCTGCCATGAGACCTCTCAAGCCGCGACTGGGTCCGCCAGGCGCAGCGCTTCTTCGATATCCACCTCGACCACGCGGGAGACGCCCTGCTCCTGCATCGTGACGCCCACCAGCTGGTGCGCCAGCTCCATCGTGATCTTGCTGTGACTGATAAACATGAACTGCGTAATGGACGACATGCGTTTGACCATCGCACAGAACCGTTCGGTATTGGCGTCGTCGAGCGGTGCATCGACCTCGTCGAGCAGGCAGAACGGCGCCGGATTGAGTTGAAAGAACGAAAACACCAGCGCGATTGCGGTCAGCGCTTTTTCGCCACCGGACAATAAGTGAATTGAACTGTTCTTCTTGCCAGGCGGGCGCGCCACGATCTGGATACCCGCGTCGAGAATTTCGTCGCCGGTCAAGATCAGCTGCGCCTCGCCACCACCGAATAACTGCGGAAAGAGCTCGCCAAACTGACGGTTGACCGTATTGTACGTCTCCTGCAATTGATCCCGAGTCTCGCGGTCGATACGCCGGATCGCATCCTCAAGCGTACCGATTGCCTCGTTCAGGTCATCGGACTGCGCATCAAGGTAGCCTTTCCGCTCTTCGGCGGCGAGCAACTCTTCCACTGCGGCTAGGTTTACCGGCCCCAGATCGGACAGCTCGCGGGTAAGGCGGTTGATCTCCCGCACCAGCGTCTGGTCCTTCGGGCCCGCCGCAAGCCGGGCGGCGAACTCTCTTTCGTCGACTTCGATCTCCGCAAGTCGCTCGTCGTACTGCTGCTGACCCAGTTCGGCCGCCTGCAGCCTGAGGCGCGCCTCTGCCAAAGCGTCGTTCAAGGGGCGCAGCGCGAGTTCGGCGCGCAAACGGGCTTCGTCAAGTTCCCGTAGGCGGGTCGCAGCGACGTCGAGCGCCTCGCGACTTTGCGCCAGCATCGCCTCGCGGGCTTCGCGCAACGCCAGCGCCCCCTGCAAGGCATCGCCGATCGGCGTTTCGTCCAGGCCGGCCTGCTCAGCTTCAGCAGCCTCGCGCTCACGCGCACAACGTACGATCTGCTCAGCGGCCTGTGCGAGCTGGCGCGCCAGATCGTCGAGCTTGCCGCGGCACTCGCGTTCGGAGAACGCCGCCTCCTGCACCTCACGCGCGAGTTGCTGCTCTCGCTGGCGAAGCGCGCGCAGCGCGTTGTCCTGCTGCTGAACGATGCCCTCGGTTGCTTCAAGCCTTTCACGCAGTTGCTCTGCGCGCGCTTCCTGCACCGACTGGGCGGCGATGGCTGTTTCCAGGTGAGTCCGTTCCGCGGCAACCTGCAGGTCGAGCTCGTCGATGTCGCGCAGAAGCTGGCCTGCGCGTTCGTCGTAGCGCTGCCGAGCCTGCCCAAGCTGAACCGCGGCAAGCTGTTGGCGATGCGCCGTCTGTTGAGCGGCCTGATGCTCGCGACGCAGTGCGGCGAGCGATTCCTGCGCACGATCGCTGGCCTCTTCGGCTGCGGCCAGCGCGGCATGAGCAGCAGCGGCCTCTACCTCGAGCACTTCGAGGTGTGCTTCGAGCTCTTCGAGTTCGCGCTGGCGCTCCAGCACACCGTGACTGCCAGCGTCAGCCCGCAACCACGAGCATGCAGCACGGCTCAGCTCTCGCCCGGCCCGGTCGATCAGGCGCACGCCCGAGGGCAGAGTCCCAGCTTGCGCGAGCCATTCGCGACAATCCTCAACCGCCCGAACACCATGCAGCCATACAGCAAGCCCAAAAGCCCATTCCGGTAACTCCAGCTGGACCAAGCTGCGCAGCGGCACACCCGGCAACGACTGCGCCGGCTCATCCAGATTCGTCGACACAGCAGGCGGCAGAGCGAGCGATACGCTGGCCGGCGGCTGGGAAGCAAACGCATCAACAGCGATGCCCGCATCAACGATCTGCAAGGCGTTGAAGTGCTCGCGCAGCGCGGTTTCTAGCGCCAGCTCCCATCCAGCCTCTACACGCAGCGATTGCCACAGCGGCTTGGCGCCATCGAGGCCACGCGCCCTCAGCCAGTCGGCCAACGCCCCAGGCGCAGCGGCCTTCTGCTGAATTCGCAACAATGCCTCGCGTCGTGCTCGCGCCTCGGTGAGCTGGCGATTGGTCTGGCGTTCAGCGTCTTGTGCTGAGCGCACCGCAGCGAGCAGCGCAGGCAGGTTTGCTGTAAGGTCATCCAACGCTTCCTGCAGTTGCTCAAGACGACCGGCGGCAAGTTCAGCCGCTGCTTCCGCTTGCGCCAAGGCCTCGGCATCGGGTGCCTGCAGACTGTGACGTTCGCTCTCGATACGCATACGGCGTTGCGCGAGCGTATCCAGGGCGCGCAGCGCGCTCGCACGGCGCGTCTCTTCAACCCGCAACTGCTGCTCGGTGCTGCCCAGCTCGTGCCGCAGGGAGCGTGCCGCCGCCTGAGCGCCGGCGAGTGCGTCCTCGGCCGATGGGAGCCGCGCTGCAAGCTCCTCGTGGCGCGCCTGGGCTTGTTCGTGACGCAGCCCTGCCGCATCAAGCAGGCCCTCCCAGCGCTGGCGGTGCCATGGCCCTCGTCGGCAAAG
>JAJZLD010000088.1 GCA_021803785.1 Pseudomonadota bacterium
GGTCACCTGATCACCGGCACGTCCTTGAAGTCGCCGATGTCGGGAACCTTCACTTCGATGAGTTGGCTCATGTGCGTTCCTCTGTGGGAGGCAATCCCCGCGGCGCAAACGCGCCGGTGCAGCAGGCCGCATCCAGGCGGCCCAGTGCGCGGGGTTTGCGATCAGACGGTGATGGGGTTCGGCTTGTTGATGTCGATGCCGTACTTGGCAATCGCCTGCGCCACCTTTTCGCGATCGATCGTGCCTTCATCGGCCAGAGCCTTGAGGGCAGCGACCGTGACCCAGCGACGATCCACTTCGAAGTGGTTGCGCAGGGCTTCGCGGGTATCGGAGCGGCCGAAACCATCGGTACCGAGCGTAACGTAGCGACGCGGCACGTAGGGGCGGATCTGCTCGCTGAACAGCTTGACGTAGTCGGTTGCGGCGATCACCGGGCCGGTCGTGTCCTTGAGCAGGGTCTCGACATGCGACACACGCGGCGTTTCGAGCGGATGCAGCAGGTTCCAGCGGGTAACGTCGATACCGTCGCGCGCCAGCTCGTTGAAGCTCGGGCAGCCCCAGATGTCGGACTCGACACCCCAGTCTTCGCGTAGTAGGTCAGCCGCGGCGATGACTTCGCGGAAGATCGTGCCGGAACCGAGCAGCTGCACGCGCGGCTGCTTGGCATTGCCCTTCGCGCCTTCACGGAACTTGTACATCCCCTTGAGGATGTTCGCTTCCGCGCCCTCAGGCATCGCCGGATGCTCGTAGTTCTCGTTCATCACGGTGATGTAGTAGTACACATCTTCCTGCTCGACGTACATGCGGCGCAGGCCGTCCTGAACGATCACCGCCAGCTCGTAAGAGAAGGTCGGGTCGTAGGTGACACAGTTGGGCACCAGGTTCGCGAGAATGTGCGAGTGGCCATCTTCGTGCTGCAGTCCTTCGCCGTTCAGCGTGGTACGTCCGGCGGTGCCTCCGATCAGGAAGCCGCGGGCGCGCGAGTCGCCCGCTGCCCAACACAGATCCATCACGCGCTGGTGGCCGAACATCGAGTAGTAGATGTAGACCGGAATCATCGGCACGTTGTGCGCCGAGTACGAGGTCGCCGCAGCGATCCACGAGCTCATTGCACCGGCTTCATTGATGCCCTCCTGCAGGATCTGCCCTTCGCGGCTCTCCTTGTAGAACATCAGCTGGTCGTGATCCTGCGGCACGTACTTCTGGCCAAACTGGTTCCAGATGCCGAACTGACGGAACATGCCCTCCATACCGAAGGTACGGGACTCATCCGGCACGATCGGCACGACGTGGCGCCCGATGTTCTTGTCCTTGAGCATCGTGTTCAGGATGCGGACAAAGGCCATCGTAGTCGAGAATTCGCGGCCTTCGCCGGACGCCTTCAGCTGTGCATCGAACGCACTCAGCGGTGGTACTAGCAGCGCATCGCCCTTGACGCGACGGCTCGGCAGATAACCGCCGAGGTCGATGCGCCGCTGGCGCATGTAGGTCAGCTCGGGAGAGCCCTCCTCGAACTTCACCAGCGGCATCTCGTCGACCTTGTCGTCAGGCACCGGGATCTCGAAGCGGTCACGGAAACGCAGCAGCGATTCGTGATTCATCTTCTTCTGCTGGTGAGTGATGTTCTGCGCTTCGCCCGAAGAGCCCATGCCGAAACCCTTGATGGTCTTGGCGAGGATCAGCGTTGGCTGGCCCTTGTGCTCGGTGGCGGCCTTGTAGGCGGCAAACACCTTGAAGATATCGTGGCCGCCCCGATTCAGGCGCCAGATGTCATCGTCGGTCCAGTCAGCAACCAGGGCCTTGAGTTCCGGCGTGTTGAAGAAGTGCTCGCGAACATAGGCGCCGTCCTTCGACTTGAAGGTCTGATACTCGCCGTCCACCGCCTCCATCATGCGCTTCTTCAGGATGCCCGCCTTGTCACGCTGCAGCAGCGTGTCCCAGTGCGTACCCCAGATGACCTTGATGACGTTCCAGCCGGCGCCACGGAATTCGGCTTCCAGCTCTTGGATGATCTTTGCGTTGCCGCGCACCGGGCCATCGAGACGCTGCAGATTGCAGTTCACGACGAAGATCAGATTGTCGAGCTGTTCGCGGCCCGCCACGCCGATCGCGCCCATCGACTCGACCTCGTCCATCTCGCCATCGCCGAGGAAGGCCCAGACCTTGCGGCCTTCGGTCTTGGCGAGACCACGGTTTTCGAGGTACTTCATGAAACGGGCCTGGTAGATGGCCTGCAGCGGGCCAAGCCCCATCGACACGGTCGGGAACTGCCAGAAATCCGGCATCAGCCAGGGGTGGGGGTAGGACGACACACCCTTGCCCGAGGTCTCTTGGCGGAAGTTGTCGATTTGTTCATCGGTCAGACGACCGAGCATGTGCGCCCGGGCGTAGACGCCCGGGACCGAGTGGCCTTGGAAGAAAATCAGATCGCCACCGTCCGGGCTGGAAGGCGACTTCCAGAACCAGTTGAAGCCCACCTCATACAGCGTCGCGGCGGACGCGTAGGAGGCGATGTGACCGCCGACGTTGGTGTTCTTGTTCGCGCGCACCACCATCGCCATGGCGTTCCATCGCAGGAAAGCCTGGATACGGCTTTCGATCGTGACGTCACCCGGATACTTCGGCTGCTGTTCAGCCGGGATGGTGTTGATATAGGCAGTGTTGGCGCTGTACGGAATGTCGGCACCATCTTCGCGCGCCGCTTCGATCAGGCGCTCGATCAGGTAATGGGCGCGCTCAGGTCCTTCCTGGGCCAGCACGCCGGCGAGCGCTTCAAGCCACTCCTTCGTCTCCTGCGCGTCGATGTCGGACTGCAGCAGCACGTTGGGCAAAGAGGCCATCGGTGCGATCTCCTTCCTCATTTGATTCGGGCAATCAAAAAACCCGCCGCCTCGGTGGGCGGCGGTTGCGTTTCGAGTTCTGCGGCAGTCCATCGTGGGCGCTCGCAGTTCTAGCTTAATCCGTGGCTGAAGCAGCGGCCAGCGGGAAATCGGCGTTACTTTTCAGAAGATAAAACAGCTTACCGCATCGTGCAATAAAAAATTGCTCAAACAGGTAACGCCTGCAATTCAAACGGGCGTTTGCAAACCGTTGATGCAACGCAACATTTTCGACGTAGAACGATCAAACGAGCTGCTCGGCATGCTATTCGATCGCTTCAGAGGAAAGGCCGTCGCGGCCAAGAAAGAGACATCCGCCTTCACGGCGGCAGCGTCAACGACTGGCCGCCCGTCTGCGATCGTCGTCGTAGGCAAACACGACCTGCCCGCGGCGCACTTCAGCCAGATAGGCCATGCGACTGGTCTTGATCGCCTCGTGATCGCTAACTGAGAACGGCCGCCGATAAGTCATCAGCACGCCGTCCACCGGGTCATGCAGATCCTCCAGCGCCTCGCGGATCTTCGGGCCTTCGATGGTGCCGGCCTGGCCGATCGCCGCGACCAGCAGACGCAGCGCGTCGTAGCCCTGCGCCGCGGCTGAAGGCGACGACATCCGGTCGGAACCCGCCGCCCTACGCCACGCCTCGCGGAAAGCCTGCGCACGCGGATGCGGGTCTTCGACCAGGTAAGTCTGCGGCATCCGCGCGCCTTCCGCGTTGGGCCCGGCGCTGTCGATAAAGGTCGACATCGACAGTGTCCAGCTGCCGATCAGCGGCACCTTCCAGCCCAGCTTGGCAGTGGCGTTCGCGATACGGGCAAGTTCCGGGCCAATACCGTAGGTCAGGATCGCCTCGGCCCCGGCGCGCTTGGCGCGCAACACCGACTCAGACAGATCCACGTCACCCGGGTTGTAGCGTTCAACCGCCACCGGACGCAGCCCCCGTTTTTCCAGCGCGCGCTCAAGATCGTTACGCCCAAGCTGCCCATAGTTGGTTGCGTCGTGCAGGATCGCCACCCGCGTGAAGTGCCGCCGCTCGACCGCCTCCGCCACGATCATCGCGGCCTGCAGGTCATCCGCGCAGGAGAGGCGGAAAATGTAGTTGTCCGCATACGCAGGCGGCAGAAACTGGCGAGTGATCAGCGAGCCGGTCGCCACCGCGGTGATCACCGGAATCCGGGCCGACTGGTAGTAGCGCTGGCTCGCCAAGGCGACCCCGGTGTTCACGATGCCCACCACCGCGACCACCTTGTCCTGCCCGATCAGCTGCTGCGCGACCGCAACGCCACGTTCGTTGCGCGCCTCGTCATCGCGTTCGACCAATTCCACCGGCCGCCCCAGCACGCCACCGGCAGCGTTGATCTCGGCCGCTGCGATGCGTATGCCATCGCGCATCGACAGCCCCATTGGGCTCGATCCGCCCGTGAATGGACCGGACACACCGATCCGGATGGAATCTGCCGCCCAGCACGGCGACAGAAGCAGGCAAAACACGAAAACACGCAGCACGGATGCGATCAAGAGCGCTCTCCTCCGCTATCCTTCTACCTCTGCAGCGCCGTGCGGGGGAAACCCCTATCGCCGACGGCAGGCGAACCCGGACAATGCCCCCGGCGCCCAGATTCCAAGATGAACATTCTGCCCCGTTCCGGCAAGAAAGGCGCAAGTCGCCTCGAACTCTTCACCACCGCCCCCTACGTGGCCGTGGTGGTGTTCGCACTCGCCATGCTCACCATCGTCTGGATGCTGCAGACACAGGAAGCGCTCGTCGAACGCAACGCACTCGGGCGCGACGTGCAGTGGGCCGAGCGCACGATGCGCACGCATTTCCTCGCAAACGAGGACTTCCTCAACGAACTGGCGCGCGACATTGCCTCCGGTACGGTGGATGCCGACGCCTTCCAACTGCGCACCAACCAGTACCTGGCGAACAATCCGGAACTGCTGAACGTCGTCTGGATCGACGCCAGCGGCAAAGTACGCTGGACGGCCCCATTCGACACCACCGACTGGCTGCCGGGCGATGCGATGACGCCGGAACAAGGCCAGGTCGCCCGCCATGCACGCGAGATCGGTCGCGCTGCCTACGGTCAACCCTACCGTGGCGCAAGCGGCAGCGCGCTGGTGGAAGTATTCATCCCGGTGCAGCGGGGGCGCTCGCCATGGGGCATGGTCGCCGCGGTGTATTCGGTCGATGGCCTGCTGCACCACCTGGTGCCTTCATGGTTCTCCGACAAATACCGCCTCGTGCTCACCGACGGCAACGGCGAACCACTCGCGAGTAACGCAACCTCGACCAACGCGACCGATTCGTCGCTCTCGTCGCTGATCGTATTCGATCCGCCCGGCAATGGCCTCGCGCTGCGCGCAACGGCCTTCCGCGGAGAGGCCGAACTGCCCAGCGCGCTGCCGGTAGCGCTGATCATCGGCCTATCGGTGCTGGTGTTCTGGAGCCTCTGGGCTCAGCGCGGCCACATGCTGCGGCGGATCAAGGTAGAGAAAGAGCGCGACCGCATCTTCAACCTGTCGCTCGACGTGCTGTGCACGATGACGCTGGACGGTCACTACCGGCGCCTCAACCCGGCCTTCGAGCGCATCCTTGGCTATGCCGTCGACGACATGGTTGGCCGCCCGCTGCTGGAGCTGGTACACCCGGACGATCTCGACGGCGCCCGCGAACAGATGCGGTTGCTGGCCGAGGGCCGCCCCGCCACCTTCGAGGCGCGCATGAAGTGCGCGGACGATCGTTACAAGTGGCTGGTGTGGAGCGCCAACCCGGTGCCCGGCGAACGTGTGGTCTACGCGGTGGCGCACAACGTGACCGACCGCAAGGCGGCCGAAGATGCGTGGCGCGCCGAGTCGGCATTTCGCAAAGCGATGGAAGAATCGGTGCTGACCGGCCTGCGTGCAACCGACATGAAGGGCCGCATCATTTATGTGAACCGCGCCTTCTGCCAGCTCACCGGCTACTCAGAAGAAGAACTGCTCGGCATCGAAGAGCCCTTCCCCTACTGGCCCGAGGACGAAATCGAGCAGCAGCGTCAGCACCTGATCCAGTCGCTCTCCGGTGAGGCGCCAGCCGACGGCTTCGAGTTGCGCATCCGCCGCAAGGACGGCAGCTATGGATACTCGCGCCTGATGGTGTCGCCGCTGGTGGATGCCGCAGGCGAGCAGACCGGTTGGATGGCCGCGATGAGCGACATCACCGAATCCAAGCGCATCCAGGCCGAACTCGGCGCAGCGCACGAACGCTTCGTGGCGGTGCTCGACGGGCTCGATACCGCGGTGTTCGTCGCCGACGTGCAGAGCGACGCAATCCTCTACGCCAACCGCGCCTTCCTTGCCGACTTCGGCCTCGACGCGATCGGCCGCACCACGCACAGCCTGGCCCTGCCGCAACCCGAGCTGGGCGACTACCCGGTCGATCCGCGCCGCCTGACCGCCGCGCAACTGCCGCGCGAACTCTTCGATGGCGAACTACAGCACCCGATCTCGGCCCGCTGGTTCCATGTGCGCGAACGCGCGACGCGCTGGGTCGACGGCCGCGTCGTGCGCATGGCGGTCGCCACCGACATTACCGACCGCAAGACGGTGGAAGAACTCAACCGCCAGCAGGAAGAGCGGTTGCAGCGCACCTCGCGCCTGATCACGATGGGCGAGATGGCCTCCACGCTCGCACACGAACTGAACCAGCCGCTCTCGGCGATCGCCAACTACAGCTCGGGCTGCGTGAACCGGCTGCAGAGCGGGCGCTACAAGCCCGAAGAACTGCTGGTGGCCATGCAAAAGGCAGCGCACCAGGCGGACCGCGCCGGCAAGATCATCCGCCGCATCCGCGACTTCGTACGCAAGAGCGAACCTCAACGCGGCGCAGTGCGACTCTCCGACATCGTCGAAGATGCGCTCGGCTTTGCCGAGATCGACGCCCGCAAGCATGGCGCGCGCATCGACAATCGCATCACACCCGACCTGCCGCCGATCTTTGCCGACCGCATCATGATCGAGCAGGTGGTGCTGAACCTCGTCAAGAACGGCATCGAATCGATGAAGGACAGTGAGGAAGACCGCCGTGTGCTGACCGTGACCGCGCGCGTCGTCGAACACACGATCGAGGTATCGGTACTCGACCACGGCCACGGCATCAGTGCGGAAGACCGCGAAAAGCTCTTCAACGCCTTCTACACCACCAAGAGCGACGGCATGGGGATGGGCCTGAACATCTGCCGCTCGATCATCGAATTCCACAACGGACGTCTTTGGGTCGACAACAACCCCGAAGGCGGCTCGATCTTCCGATTCACCCTCCCGACGGAGAAAGCCCTTGAAGAACTCGTCAAACCTGCCTGAACAGACCGTCCATATCGTTGACGACGACGAGGCGCTGCGCGACTCGCTGATCTGGCTGCTCGAATCCGAAGGCTACACGGTCGCCACCTACGCCTCGGCCGAAGATTTCCTCGCGGCCTGGAGCCCCACGCTCACCGGCTGCCTGCTGCTCGATGTGCGCATGCCCGGCATGAGCGGCCTCGAGCTCTACGAAAAGCTGGCGGCCCAGCACTCCACGCTGCCGGTTATCTTCATCACCGGCCATGGCGATGTGCCGATGGCGGTATCCGCACTCAAGAAAGGCGCGGTCGACTTCATCGAAAAGCCCTTCAACGACCAGGACATGCTGCGCCTGATCGGGCAATGCCTCGAAGCCGAGCGCAGCCAGCGCATGCAGCGCCGCCAGGACGCCGAAACCGCGCGCCGACTCGACCAACTCACCACGCGCGAGCGCGAGGTGCTGGATCTCATTGTTGCCGGCCGCCTCAACAAGCAGATCGCCGAAGACCTGGGCATCAGCATCAAGACCGTCGAGGTACACCGTGCCCGCGTGATGGAGAAGATGGATGTCTCATCGCTCGCCGAACTGGTGCAAATGGTGATGAGCGCGGACGCTCCACGGCGCTGACGCAGAGCGCGCTCCGCCGGACGAGCTGCTGTCCGGCTCGGACAAAGGCTTTGACGCGCCTCCTCTTGAGCTCGCGTCAGCTTGATTGCAGGTCGCCATCGAGCGCGTTTCGTCCGTATCGAACCGCAGCAACCGCACGCGCAGATGCGGCAGAAGGCGGTCACGCACCGCGCCAACGTCGAATCCGGCGCGCCGAAACAACCGGCGTGGCGGGCTCACGCCCTCGCCTGACACGAACTGCACCGTTGCTGGCCGTACCCCACTCGCGAATCCCCCAAGCGTGCTGCAGCACAAAGCGCTCGCCGCCCCGGCGGCACGGTGGTAGACTGCGCAGTTTTCCTGAATATTCCGGGACTTAGCCCATGACTGCCCGCATTCTCGATGGCAAGGCAATCGCCGAACAGGTTCGCGAAGACATCGCCCTGAAGGCAGCCCAGCTCACCGCGCAAGGCACCCAGCCCTGCCTCGCCGTGATCCTCGTCGGCTCAGACCCCGCCTCGGCGGTGTACGTCCGCAACAAGGTCGCCGCCTGCGAGAAAGCCGGCTTCCGTTCGCTGAAGTTCGAATACCCGGCTGACGCGCAGCCCGAAACGGTGCTGGCAAAGATCGCCGAACTCAATGACGACGCAAGCGTGCACGGCATCCTGGTGCAACTGCCACTGCCCGAGCAATTCGATGAAGAGTCCGTGCTCGAAGCGATCGACCCGGCCAAGGATGTCGATGGCTTCCATGCCGAGAACTTCGGCATGCTGCTGCAGGGCCGCGAGAGTTTCTACCCCTGCACCCCGTGGGGCGTGATGAAAATGCTGGAAGTCGGCGGCGTTCAGGTGCAGGGCGCCGACGCGGTCGTGATCGGCCGTAGCAACATCGTTGGCAAGCCGATGGCCGTAATGCTGCTCTCCGCCGGCGCCACGGTCACCGTGTGCCATTCCAAGACCAAGGATCTCGCCGGCCATGTGAAGCGCGCCGACATCGTCGTCGCCGCGGTGGGGCGCCCGAACTTCGTCACCGGCGACATGCTCAAGCCCGGCGCGGTGGTGATCGACGTCGGCATCAATCGCCTGCCCTCGGGCAAGCTCTGCGGCGACGTCGACTTCGAGTCCGCCAGCCAGATCGCCTCGCTGATCACGCCGGTGCCCGGCGGCGTCGGCCCGATGACGATCACGATGCTGCTCGGCAACACCCTGCTTGCTGCACAACGCGCGGCCGCCAAGGCCTGAAAACCCGCCCCCGCGGACATGCGGATGCGGCGTGACCATGCACGCCCATCTGCGATCTTGCCTCACTAGACGAAAAAATGAACGAACAACCCGTTGTCGGCATTGTGATGGGCTCCAACTCGGATTGGCCGACGATGCAGGCCGCCGCCCGCATCCTCAAGGAATTTGGCGTGCCTTTCGAAGCGCGCGTCGTCTCCGCCCACCGTACGCCGGACCTGATGTTCGAATATGCCGAAGCGGCGCGCGACCGCGGCCTGCAGGTGATCATCGCTGGCGCTGGCGGCGCAGCCCATCTGCCGGGCATGCTGGCCGCCAAGACCACGGTGCCGGTGCTCGGCGTGCCGGTGCAAAGCAAGGCGCTCTCGGGCGTCGATTCGCTGCATTCGATCGTGCAGATGCCCAAGGGCATCCCGGTCGCCACCTTCGCGATTGGCGAAGCGGGTGCGGCCAACGCCGGCCTCTTCGCCGTGGCGATGCTGGCCAACAAGAACAGCCGCTTAGCGCTCATGCTCGACGCCTTCCGCGCCAAGCAGACGCAGAGCGTGCTGGACATGAAACTCGACGAAGTCTGAACCGTCTCGCCGACGGACTGAGCAGATGAGCGCAATCCTCCCGCCCGCCACCCTGGGCATGCTTGGCGGTGGCCAACTCGGCCGCTTCTTTGTGCTGGCCGCCCACGAGATGGGCTACAAGGTCTGGGTACTCGACCCGGACCCCAACAGCCCGGCCGGCGTCGCCGCCGATCGCCACCTGAAAGCGGCTTTCGACGACTACGCGGCGCTGGATCAGCTGGCTGCCGGCTGCGCAGCGATCACCACCGAGTTCGAGAACGTGCCGGCCGGCACGCTGGACTACCTCGCCAAGTTCGTGCCGGTACGCCCCTCGGCGGACGCCGTTGCGATCTGCCAGAACCGCGTCGCGGAAAAAACTTTCCTCGCCAGCAACGGCATCCCGCACGCGCCCTTCGCGCCGGTCAACACCGAAGCCGATGTGCGCAATGCGCCAGCCGCGCTATTCCCCGGCATCCTGAAGGTCGCCCGCTTCGGCTACGACGGCAAGGGCCAGGCGCGCGTCGCAAATCACGACGAAGCGCTCGCCGCCTTCCAGGCCTTCAAGGGCGAAGCCTGCGTGCTGGAGCAGATGCTCAAGCTCGACTATGAAGTGTCGGTCGTGCTGGCGCGCGACGAGCACGGCAAGGTGAAGTGCTTCCCGACCGCCGAGAACGCGCACGCGCGGGGCATCCTCGATGTGTCGATCGCGCCAGCGCGCGCGTCCGGCTGCCAGCGCGATACCGCTGAAGAACTGGCTGAGCGCATCGCCGAGAAGCTCGACTACATCGGCACCATGGCGGTCGAGTTCTTCGTTTCGCGCGGCGAGCTGTATGTAAACGAGATGGCACCGCGCCCGCACAACAGCGGCCACTACACGATCGACGCTTGCGTCACCGACCAGTTCGAACAGCAAGTGCGCGCCCTGGTCGGGTTGCCGCTCGGCGACGCTCGCGCGCACAGCGCCGCGGTGATGGTGAACCTGCTTGGCGACATCTGGTATGACCCGAGCCAACCCGGCCCAGATTCGCACGGCCACTACCGCGAGCCGGACTGGTCGAAGCTGCTCGCGATCCCGAACCTGAAGCTGCACCTGTATGGCAAGCACCACGCC
>JAJZLD010000089.1 GCA_021803785.1 Pseudomonadota bacterium
TGACCGACTTCATCTTCATGGTGAAGGACAGCTCCTACATGTTCGTCACCGGCCCCGAAGTCGTGAAGACGGTGACGCATGAAGAGGTGACCGCGGAAGAACTGGGCGGCGCGCTGACGCATTCGTCAAAGTCGGGTGTCGCGGATCGCGCCTACGAGAACGACGTCGAGGCGATCCTGATGACGCGCCGGTTGGTCGACTTCCTGCCGGCGAACAACCGCACAGGCGTGCCGGTGCGCCCGACCACCGATAGCCCGGACCGCATGGACGATTCGCTCGACACCCTGGTGCCGGACAATCCAAACAAGCCCTACGACATGCGCGAGCTGATCATCAAGATCGTCGACGAGGGCGATTTCTTCGAGCTGCAGCCCGAGTACGCGAAGAACATCATGATCGGCTTCGCGCGCATGGAAGGGCGCACCGTTGGCATCGTCGCCAACCAGCCGCTGGTGCTCGCCGGCTGTCTCGACATCAAGAGTTCGATCAAGGCCGCGCGCTTCGTGCGCTTCTGCGACGCCTTCAGCATCCCGGTCGTCACCTTCGTCGACGTGCCGGGCTTCATGCCGGGCACGATGCAGGAATATGGCGGCATCATCAAGCACGGCGCCAAGCTGCTGTACGCCTACGCCGAATGCACCGTACCGAAAGTCACCGTGATCACTCGCAAGGCCTACGGCGGCGCATACGACGTGATGAGTTCCAAGCACCTGCGCGGCGATGTGAACTTCGCCTGGCCGAGTGCCGAGATCGCGGTGATGGGGCCGAAGGGTGCGGTCGAAATCATCTTCCGCGAAGAGAAGGGGGACCCGGCCAAGCTCGCCGCGCGCGAGCAGGAGTACCGCACCAAGTTCGCCAACCCCTTCATAGCGGGCCACCGCGGCTACATCGACGACGTGATCATGCCGCACGAGACACGCAAGCGGATCTGCCGCTCGCTCGCGATGCTGCGTGACAAAAAGCTCGAAAACCCGTGGCGCAAGCACGGAAACATTCCGCTCTGATCGCGACGGGGAGAACCGAACATGTTTGAAAAGATCCTGATCGCGAACCGCGGAGAGATCGCCTGCCGCGTCATTAAGACCGCCCGCAAGATGGGCATCAAGACCGTCGCGGTGTATTCCGAGGCGGACCGCGATGCGCGCCATGTCGAGATGGCGGACGAGGCGGTGTGCATCGGCCCGGCACCGTCGAAGGAGTCCTACCTCGTCGGTGACAAGATCATTGCAGCCTGCAAGCAGACCGGTGCCCAGGCGGTACATCCGGGCTACGGATTTTTGTCCGAGAACGAGGACTTCGCGCGCCGCGTTGAGGAAGAGGGTATCGTCTTCATCGGCCCCAAGCACTACTCGATCGCCGCCATGGGCGACAAGATCGCGTCGAAGAAGCTCGCGCTTGAAGCCAAGGTCAACACCATTCCTGGCTACAACGATGCGATCGACACGCCCGAGCAGGCGGTGAAGATTGCGCTGGGCATCGGCTACCCGGTGATGATCAAGGCCTCCGCGGGCGGCGGCGGCAAGGGCTTGCGCGTTGCCTACAACGACCAGGAGGCGCACGAGGGTTTTGCCTCCTGCCGTAACGAGGCGCGCAACGCCTTTGGCGACGACCGTGTGTTCATCGAGAAATTCGTCGAGGAGCCGCGCCACATCGAGATCCAGGTGCTGGGCGACGCGCATGGCAACACGGTCTACCTGTGGGAGCGCGAGTGCTCGATCCAGCGCCGGCACCAGAAGGTGATCGAAGAGGCGCCCAGCCCCTTCCTCACCGAAGAGGTTCGCCGCGCGATGGGCGAACAGGCGGTGGCCTTGGCGAAGGCGGTGAAGTACCAGTCGGCCGGCACGGTGGAGTTCGTTGTCGGCAAGGACATGAGCTTCTACTTCCTCGAAATGAACACCCGGCTGCAGGTCGAGCACCCGGTCACCGAGATGATCACCGGCCTTGATCTGGTCGAGCAGATGCTGCGTGTGGCGGCGGGCGAGAAGCTTGCCTTTACGCAGGACGAGATCAAGCGCGACGGTTGGGCGATGGAGTGCCGTATCAACGCGGAGAACCCCTTCCGTGGTTACTTGCCATCGACAGGGCGCCTGGTGACCTACCGTCCCCCGCAGGAGATGCCGGGCATGGTGCGCGTCGACACCGGGGTGTATGAGGGCGGTGAGATCTCGATGTACTACGACTCGATGATTGCCAAGCTGGTCACGCATGGCGCGAGCCGAGAGGAAGCGATCAGCCGCATGCGTTCGGCGCTCGATGCCTTCGTGATCCGCGGTGTCGCCAGCAACATTCCGCTGCAGGCGGCGCTGCTGCGCCACCCGCGCTTCCGTTCCGGCAATTTCACCACCGCGTTCATTGCCGAGGAGTACCCGAGCGGCTTCACCGGCGCGCCGGCGGAAGATGCCGAACTGAGCCGCATGGCCGCCGTGGCCGCCGCGCTGTATCGCCGTACCGACATGCGGGAGACACAAATCTCGGCGCAGTTGCCGGGCCACCCGCGCAAGGTTGGCAAGCACTACATTGTGCAGATCCGTGACCGCTGCTTTAGCGTCGAGCTGGAAGACATCGAAGGCGGCCAGCGCGTGCGTTGTGGTGATTTGCGTCACACGCTGGTAGGCGACTGGGTCTTTGGATCGCCGCGTTTCGAGGGCTGGATGGATGGCGAGCCGATCGTGGTGCAGGTGGAGCGCCATGGCTGGCATTGGAAACTCTTCCACGCAGGCATCAATGTCACTGCGCTGGTATTGGCCCCGCGCGCGGCCGAGCTGCTTTCTTTGATGCCGCGCAAAGCCCGGCCTGATCTGTCGAAGTACCTTCTGTCACCCATGCCGGGCTTATTGACCGATCTTGCTGTTTCGGTCGGTCAAGAGGTCAAGGCAGGGGAAAGGCTTGCAGCCATCGAAGCAATGAAAATGGAGAATGTGCTGCGCGCCGAACAGGATTGTGTGGTCGCCGAGGTGCTCGCCAAACAGGGCGAGAGCCTGTCAGTGGATCAGCCGATCCTGCGCTTCCGATAAGCGCGCCAAGCGCCACAGCCCGAGTTGCCAAAGAGCGGCCGGGTCACCAAAGGAATCAAGGGGGAGGGGAGCCTGATGTTGGGCTCCCTCTTTTGGGCGGGGCCGGCCTTATAAGCCGGTCCCCTCTTTTTACTGCAGCGTAGTGGTAGCACCCCCTTCAGGAACGGCCGCCCTCGGGCGGCCGTTCGAATTTCTGGCGGCCGCGTGTCCGGTGCAACGATGTTACGGGGAACGCGCGTCTCAGTCGGTCGCGTCGGACGCTTGCCCTAGCTGCGCGCGAATGCGGCTCAAACCCTGCCGTGATCGCGCAACCAGTTGGCGTGCAAGGCGCCCCTGATGGCTGGCGAGGCGTTTGGCTGCCTGCCCTTCAAGGATCATCGGCCGCAGCGTGTTCTCGGCTGTCTCGTGGAAGGCCTGGCCGATGCGTTCGAGTTGCTGCGTGAAGGAGCGTTCCGCATCTTCAAGCTGATCGCGCAGCGCGCGCTCGAAGGCCTCGCGCTTATGCTGCAGTTCCTTGTCCTTGCGCCGTTGCGGATCGCTGAACCACTTCACCAGCCCCGCCACTACCATCGCGCCACCGACCAGCGGTGCAGCAGGTGCAACCAGCGGCAACACCGCTGCGCTGCCGAGCAGGTAGGCCGCCGCACCAGTGCCGACAATCGACAAGGCGCCGGCGCCCAGCGTCAGCTTCGCGGCATCGTCCACCACGTTTGCCACCCGCGCGCCAAGCCGCAGCGGTGGAATCAGCTGGGCGTAGTGCGTGTGGTGCTGGCGTTCGAGGATCGAGACGCGCGTGAGTTGCATGTCTTCCTGGAACAGGCGCAGATCCTCGTACATCAGCCGCAGCGCTTCCTCGCGGCGCCCGATCGTGCGGGTCACGCGGCGCTCGATGTCCTTGCCGAACTGGCTCTGGCCGATGCTCTCCCAGACCCGCGCCTGGGTCCAGTCGTCGGTCTTGAGGCGTTCTGAGGCTTCCAGCACGAAGCCGTTGCCGGCGTCGTGAACCAGTTCGTCGATATCCTCGCGGAAGGTCTGTCGCTCGAACGCGATGCGTGCGTCGACCACGGCCAGCCTCTGCCCGATCTGGCGGCGCAACTGCTCCGCTTCAGTGGTCAGGGCGCCCGCGGCTTGCTGCAAGTCGTCGGCCTGGTCGACGCGCGCTGCCACCTGGGCTTCGAAGGCGTCAATCCGCTGCAGTGCGTTCGCGCAGGCCTGTTCGACTTGCCGACGCAGTTCGCCAGCGTCCAGCTGGCGGTCGAGGTAGGCCTCGAGCGGCGCGCGCAGCGCGGTATCGCCGGTCAGGTGGATGCAATCTTCGGTCAGAGCGACAAGACCTTCGCGGTCGAGCAGGCGCTTGGAGCCGCGCGTCATGCGGGTCCATAGCGGGGCATCCTGGCCGTTGGGGCCAGCGTCAAGGTCGGCCGGGGAGAGCGGGTGGCCAAGCGCATCGGCGAAGCGGGTGACGATGTCGCGGCTTCGCTCACCTTGCAGGCGCAGCAGCGGCAGGGCCGCGTCGAAGGCTGCCGCACGCAATGCGCTGTCGGTGTTGCTGCTGGCCTGCTGCAGGTCGGCGAGCGCCACGGGCAGCGGAACCGGATGCTCGACGCCATGTAACAGCAAGGCTGCGCTGAGTGCCGAATCGGCAGTGCGGCGCACCAGTTCGTCCAAAGCGGCGAACTCGGCGAGGCTGACATCGCCATCCTCCAGCGCGACCGCGCAGATCGCACGCAGGAAGGCTGACTGGAAGCCGCGGTCGGAGCGCAGATGCTCGTCGAGATCCGGCTCGGGCATCGACAAGGCCGGCAGCGCTGGCGTTGAGCCGGGGTTCGGGCGTGGTGTCATGTCTTCACTCCGCAGCAGGGACGACGTCATGCATTGCGCCGCGGCCCGGCGTCACGCGGGCCGAGCGGCGATGATACGCGGCTTGCGTGGGGGTGACTGCGGCCGGTGCTAGCTGCGCGCGAGCGCGTCGAACGCCGCTACAACCTCCGGCGGGGCCTGCACAAGCTCGATCAGCACCCCTTCGCCGCTGAACGGGGCGGCCTCGTTGCCCTTGGGGTGGATGAAGGTGATGTCGAAGCCTGCAGCCCCCTTGCGGATGCCGCCCGGCGTGAAACGCACACCCTGGGCCGAGAGCCATTCGACGGCGCGCGGCAGGTCGTCGATCCACAAGCCGATGTGATTGAGCTGGGGCTCGTCCACGCGCGGTTTCTTGGCCGGGTCGATCGGCTGCATCAGGTCCACTTCGCAGCGAGCCACGCCGACGCCCATCACGAAAATGTCCTCGTCCACATTTTCGCGCTCGCTGCGGAAATCGCCGGTCTTTTCCAGGCCGAACAAGGTGCCCCACAAGTGGGCGAGGCGGGATTTGTCGGCGGCACCAATGGCAATTTGCTGGATGCCGAGGACGCGGAATGGACGACTCATGACGCACTCCTTCGTGACGAGATCCAGCCACTCTAGCGCTGTTGGCTTACATGCGGCCGACACAGCGCAAATGCTTGCGGAAATCGCGTATTGCCGTGACGCAGCGCCTCACGCGAGCATGAACGCATGGATGGCATTCGCCTGCTCGCCCCCGATTTCGCCCTGATTCTGCTCGGCGTCGCGCTGCGTCGTCTGGCCGGCTTTCCGTCGGCGTTCTGGAGCGGGCTCGAACAGTTGATCTACTTCGTGCTGTTCCCGGCCCTCTTGTTCTCCGCGCTGGTACGCAACCCGATCGAAGCGGGCGCCGCATTGCCGCTGTTCGGCGCCGGCTTGGGCACGATGGCCTTCGGCGTCGTGCTTTCAGTACTGTTTGCGCGGCTTGGCCAGCACGCGCCGCTGGAAGCGGTTTCGCGCGCGCAGTGCGGCTTTCGCTTCAACACCTACATCGGCCTTGCCGCGGCAGGTAGCGCGCTGGGCCAGCCGGGGCTGGCGACCATGGGGCTGCTGTGTGGCATGACGGTGCCGTTTGCGAACGCGGCGTCGGTGGTGCTGCTCGCGCGGCACGCGCAGACGCGGCTGCTGCCCGAACTCGTGCGCAACCCCTTGATTCTCGCGACCTTGGCTGGGCTCGCCTGCAACCTGCTCGGCTGGCACCCGCCGGCGGCGGCCGATGCGGCATTGTCGCGCCTCGCACAGGCCTCCGTGCCGATGGGCTTGCTTACCGTGGGGGCGGCTTTGTGCTTCAAGGGAACGCGGGTTTCGCCGGTGCCCGCTGTCGCGGTGCTGGCGGTTAAGCTCGCCGCGCTGCCACTGATTGCGTGGTTCGCTGCCCAACTCTGCGGATTGAGCGCAACGCCGCGAGCGGTGCTGGTGCTCTGGGCGGGCCTGCCGTCAGCCTCGTCCGCCTACATCCTCGCGGTGCGGCTGGGCGGCGACGCGGCTGGGGTGGCGTGGTTGATTTCAGTCTCCACGCTGATTGCGATGCTCAGCTTGCCGCTGCTGCTGGCGCTGGTGGCCTGAGGCGTTCAGGTCTGCTCGAGCGGTGGCTGGCGTAACCCGCCTGGGCGGCGTGGGGTAGAACGATGTGCCGGGATACGCTTCGTCCAGATACTCGGTGATTGCCGAGGATTCCGGCCAGGAGTGTGCATCTCGAACGCAAGCGATTTTTCGTGCAAAGCGACGAAGGGGACATCGCGCAAGGCGGCGCGAATTGCCTGTCGACCTAGCGCAGCACAGGGATGCTCCGTCGGATCAACAGAACAGCGTCAGCACGCCGGTGTAGCCGTAGAGGCGCTCACCGAGCAGTTCGCCCGAGGCGAAGAAACCGGCGAGCGGAATGTTGCCGAAGACGCGCTGGATCGCTTCAAGCTCGCTGTCGTCGCGTTCGAACAGCGAGCCGCCACGGCCGGTGCAGCTGACGTAAAGCGCGGCCCTCGGCGCCGATGGGCAGCGCTCGCGCAGCGCCTGCAGCATGGTGTCGAGATCGTGCGTGGCCGACTCTGCATCGCGACGCACGAAGAACACCTGCTGACCTTCCTCGGCCAGGTCGTCGATCGCCAGCCGTCCGCCGTTCGGGTCGATGCCGATGATGTGGCGCACGGTGTAGTGGCGCGGGTCGGCTTCATCGGACAGCGCCAGTTGCACGCCCCGTGCGGCGCGGCGCAAGTCATCGCGGTAGAGCGGGCTGACGGCATCACGGAACACCGCCACCGAGCGGCGGCCATCAAGGCGGCCGATCAGGTTGTCCTCAACTTCGGTCGCAACGCGGGCGGGACCGAGTTGGCGACAGCCTTGCGAGAGCTCACCCAGGATCGCAATGCGGCGATCGAAGGCGACACCACACAGGCCGCCGGTGAAGGCCGCGTCGGCAATCAGCAGGTTGCCGTCGCGCCCGCTCGCCATGCCGCCCGAGAGGTGCAGGCCACTGAGCTTGCCCGCCATGTCGCGAACCAGATCCGGCATGTCCGGCGTGGCCGGATCCGCGTGCACGATCGCCGAGTGTGCGGCGAATTCGCGGGCGTTCGGCAAGGGTGCTCGGCCGGAGAAGACGCGGAAGCTATCCGGCGGCAGTTGTGCGATCAACAGGCTGATTCCGGGTGCGTCGAGCTGTGCGCCTTCGCGGCCGATGAGGCCCAGTGCGCTGGCGCCGACCCAGTGTGTGACCCCGGTTCGCGCCTGCAGCGCTTGCAGAATCGCCTCAACCTCGGCGTTGAAATGGTCGGACCAGTAACAGAAGCCCAGGTTGGCGCCCGCCGGCAGCGCGAGGCGCTCAATACAAGTGTCGAGCGCGAGGTGCCAGTCCGCTGCCAGCGCAAAGCCGCTTGCGAAGCGGCTTTCCGATACGCTCACTGCTTGTCCGCGGACTTGCGCGCGCGGCCCTTGCGCGGCGGCACGGCGGGCGGGGTTTCAGGCGCGGCTTCGGCCGGCTTGCCCCCCTGCACCAGATTCCAAGGCCACAGCGTTGCGGGGTTGAACGGGTTGGCGTGTGCCTCGCCGCTTGTGGCCGGTGCCTCAGCCCCTTCTGCGCGCGCTTTCGCTGCGGCCGCTGCGGCACGGGCGCTCTCACCCATAGCCTGCATCGCGGCGAGCGTGGCGCGCTGCACTTCCAGCCCCTGGATAGTGGTCTGCAGCATGTTCAGGTTCATCTTGAGCCAGCCCTCGACCGCCTTCAGGTCGGTGATGCGCTTCTCAAGTTCGCCCGCATCCAGCGTCGGTGCGACCATGCCTGGCAGTGCAAAGCCCATCTGGCCCCACAGGTTTTTCATGAATTCGAGTGGATCCTGCATCGTGTGTTCGCCGCTCATTGCGCGCTCCGGTGTCGTGCGAGTTAGCGTTTGATCATAGCCCAGCGAGCGGGGGGCCGCCGGCTGTCAGTCCTGCTGGTTGAGCTCACTTGCCAGCGCGGCGCGCTCAAGCGCTTCGGCAACGTCGTCGTGCGGATCCTCGAAGATTGCCAGCACCTGCTTGGCGAAGGCGCGGGCGCTGTTGTTGAGCTGGGCTGGCAGATCTTCCGGCACGCGTTCCTGCAACAGCAGCTTGGACGAAGACAGCGCGAAGAACGGCGGCAGAATGCGTTCGCGGAACTCCAGCGGCAGTGTGTCGATCAAGCGCGTTGCTGCATCGAGCTGGAAGCGGTTGCGCGGCCACTGCGAGGGAAGTGCCCAGGCCTTGGGCAGGAGGTCGAGATCGCGCATCACGGTGCGCAGATCCTCCTCCGAATCGCGAAAGGGCAGCAGCACCACGTCGGACATCTGGTAGAGCAGGATGTCGGTTTCGGTGCGGTTGGCGCCGCCGTCCAACACCCCGATCCAACTCTTCAGATCGCGTAGTGTTTCGACTACCTTGTTGCGCGCAATCGGCGAACGGGCGTCGGCCAAGACATAGCGCCGCCCCTGCGGCGACAGCGGCTCGCGATCCTCGTCCGTCATCACGCAGGCCGCGCGCCGGCCGAGTAAGGTGAGGCCGTGACTGAGCATGTGCGACAACGTGGTCTTTCCAGTACCGCCTTTGTTGCCGATGATGCAGATGATTTCTGCCATGGTGTCCAGGTCTCCGGGCCGCTGGCGGCTTGGGCTCAGCGGGCTGTGTGCTGGGTCAGATTGCGTTTGTGCCTGCCCTGCCGGGTGGGCCATATCGGCCGTCGGCGGGGGGCGCATCCCTCTTTAACGGCACCAACCGTGTAACAGTAAAGCTGAGTTTTTCGTCGGTCGTCCACCTGCAGCACGCCGCTGGCTTCAACATCCGGCACCGGGAATGAGTTGCTGACCAGCACGCTTCCGGGCCGCATCTCGGCGCACGCCTTGACCCATACCTCGGCCATTGGCACCGGTGACAGAAAGGCATAGACGACGTCGTAGCCAGACCAATCTGCGGCAAAGAAGTCGCCGCGCGCAAGGCCCACATTCGGAATGCGCCGAGCGAGCCAGGCCGCGAGCGCCGCCGGGCCGGGTGCGGCTTCGATGCCGTCGACCTGCGACTCTGGCCGCAGACGCGCGAACGCACGCACAAAGCTGCCGGTACCGCTGCCGATGTCGAGCACGCGCATGGGGCCCGCCGGCAGCGCCTCGGCCAGCGTGGCGACCGTGCGGCGGTTGGAGAGGAACAACGGCACCTGGGTGCGAAAACTCGTCCAATACACCAACGCGAGCACGGCGAAAGCAACGGCCCACACCCAGCGTGGCAGCCCAAGCCCGCCGACCACCAGCACGGCCGGCAGGAAGACCAGATGTAGCGGCAGCCACCAGCGATCCGCCCGCATCAGTGCCGCGGTCAGCGCTGCAAACACGCCCTGCAAGCAGGCCAACGCGAACAGCGGGAAGCCGAACAGCACGCCGGTCTTGGCGAACAGCGCAACGCAGCAGGCGCCGATCAGTTGGGCGACGAGGGCACGCGTGGCGGGAAAGGTGGGCGTCTGCATGCCCGCATGGTTCCCGAATTCGGTGGGGGCAGGCAAGAGGTGGCCTCTCTGCAGACGATCGGATGGTCGCTCCTGCGCGCGCAGCGATCGCCTCCGCTCGGTTCAGGCTCCATGCACTTCTGCGTCGCCCGCCAAGTGCGTGCGATTGCGGCCCGCCGCCTTGGCACGGTAGAGCGCCGCGTCTGCCCGCCGCAGCCAGGCGGTCGCGTCGTCATCCTGCACGCGGAAGTCGGCAGCACCAATGCTGACGGTGAAGCGAATCGGCCCGGTGGCGCTGCGCAATTCGGTCTGCTCGATGCGCTGCCGGATGCGTTCTGCGAGGAATTCGGCGCCCGGCGCATCGGTCGCCGGCAGGATCACGATGATTTCCTCTCCGCCGAAGCGGCCAATCGAATCGGCGCCGCGTATCGATTCGCGTATCGCCATGGCGACGCTGCGGATCACTGCGTCGCCAAGCGCATGGCCATAGCGGTCGTTGATCTGCTTAAAGTGGTCGATATCCAGGATCAGCAGGCTGCAGGGCTGCTCGCCGAAACGCTTGGCACGCTGCCAGGCTTCCTGCAACAGGGCGTCGATCGTGGCGCGGTTGTACAGCCCGGTCAGCCCGTCGGTACGGCTCAGCACCACCAGTTCGCTGTTGGCCTGTTCCAGGCGCGCGACGAGGCGGTCGTTCTCATCCATCCAGCGCACGAACACCTTGTAGCCGAAGATGCCAACGAACACTTTAAGCAGATCAA
>JAJZLD010000090.1 GCA_021803785.1 Pseudomonadota bacterium
TACTGCCGCGCCAGGATCGGTGAGAAGGCGGGGTAGGGCGCATGGCTATGCACGATGCGGCGGATCGCTTCGTCCACTTCTGGGACGCCGCTGGAGAGCGCGAAGGTGATCGCCTCGATGCTGCCATCGCTGCGGATCGCGACCGTGACCATAGGTTGCGTGTGCGGCCGTTTTGCGATGTCGCGCACGGCTTCGACCGGCGTGTTGAGCTGGATGCGGCGTGCCCAGGCCTCGGCGTACTGCACCAGCTCGGCGTTGGGGTCGGCACGCCCCCAGAGCCTTACCCGCCGCGCAGTGCTCAGCGATAGCGGCAGGTTGTCGGGCGCTCGAGCCGGATTGGCGGCGTCGCGTCGCGCAGCCTCTTCATCGAGCTGGCGCCCCATGGCGCGGCGCCGTGCTTCGCGCCGCTCGTTCTCTTCCTGCTCCGCCTTGGCGGCGGCGACACGGGCTGCGTCGCGTCGCGCGGCTTCCTGGCGGTCGTCCTCCGCCTTCGCGGCAGCGACGCGCGCCGCCTCACGACGCTCACCCTCCAGCCGATCGGCTTCGGCCCGGGCAGCGGCCTGGCGGACGTCTTCGATGCGCTTGGCTTCAGCCTGAGCGGCCGCAACGCGGGCGGCTTCGCGACGCTCTGCTTCAAGCCGCGCCGCCTCTGTGCGGGCTGCCGCCTGGCGGGCTTCCTCAACCCGCAGGGCTTCGGCTTTGGCCGCGGCAACGCGAGCGGCTTCCCGACGTTCCGCTTCCAGCCGTTCGGCCTCGGCGCGCGCGGCAGCCTGGCGCGCCTCTTCGACGCGCTGGGCCTCGAGCTTCGCGGCGACGAGTCGGGCGGCTTCCTGGCGCTGCGCTTCGGCGCGGGCGGCGGCCTGCCGTGCCTCTTCCTGTCGTTGGGCCTCTGCCTTGGCGGCGGCCAGTCGCGCCGCTTCGCGACGTTCCGCCTCCAGTCGATCGGCTTCCGCGCGTGCGGCCGCCAGGCGGGCTTCCTCTTGCCGCTGGGCTTCCAGCTTCGCCGCTGCGACCCGCTCGGCTTCGCGGCGTTCTGCTTCCTTCTGCGCCGCCGCCTTGGCTGCCGCCTCGCGGGCTTGTTCCTGGCGTTGCGCTTCAACCTTGGCGGCGGCCAAGCGGGTGGCTTCGCGGCCCTCAGCTTCCAGGCGATCGGCTTCGGTGCGCGCTGCGGCCTCGCGCGCTTCCTGTTGCCGCAGTGCCTCGAGCTTTGCGGTGGCCAGCCTTTCCGCTTCGCGTCGCGTGGCTTCGGCGCGTTGGGCTTCGGCCAGGCGGGCTTCCTCCTGGCGCTGCGCTTCCAGTTTTGCGGCGGCCACGCGTGCGGCCTCGCGTTGCTCGGCTTCTTTCCGCGCAGCTTCAAGGCTGGCGGCCGCCAGGCGTTTGGCTTCTGCACGCGCCGCGGCTTGCCGCGCGTCCTCCAGCCGCTGGGCTTCCAGCTTCGCGGCGGCGAGCCGTTCTGCCTCACGACGTTCGGCGTCCAGCCTTGCGGCCTCGGCGCGCATCGCTTGCTGCTCGTCGGCAAGGCGCTGCGCTTCACGCGCTGCAGTGTCGGCCTCCGGCGGCTGGGCAGGGGGTTCCGTCGGCGCCTCGTCGGCCTCCGGCGTTGCGGCATCGCTGCCGCGCTGGCGTGGCGATGGGTTGGCGACGGCGTTGAGCGACTGTGCCCCGAGCACCCCGCCGGGGCTCGACACGGTGGGCGGTGGCGGGACGAAGAAGGCCGGGTCATCCGAGCGCTCCACCGCGATCAGCGCAACGGTGGATGCTGCTGTCGCCGCATCGGTGGGTGGCGGCGTGTCGGCCCTTGGTTGGCTGCCCGAGTCCGGTGTGGCGCTGGCCGGCGCACGCGGGATGACGGCCTGCCGCGCGAGGTTCAGTGCGGCGAGCGCACCCTCGGGCGCAGGCTGGCCGGCATTGCCCGTCCGCTCGAGCGAGTCGGGCCACTGTGGCGCGGTGATTGGCGGCAGCGCGGTCTGCCCGTTCTCGATCGGGGCCGGCCGCAGCACCACGCGCAGTTCGGGCGCAATGGCCCAGCGCTTCGGCCACGCGAAGACCAGGCTCGGCAGGCCGAAACCCTGGCCGCCGAAACTCAGGCTCAGCAGCAGCGCATGCGCGAGCAGCGAGATCAACAGCGATAGGCTTAGCCGCCGGCGTTCAGCGTTCATGCGTCCGTACGGCGGCTTGGGTGGCGAAAGACATCGAATCCGAAAAGGTCGACGAGAAGCAGGATTGTGCCCATTGCGCTCCTGCCCGTGATGCGGGTGTTGCACCGGCGCCTAAGGCGCGTGCCGCCGCCCGCCGCAGCCTGGCAATCGGAGTGTGCCACCGAGGGGCCGGCCGAGCACGCGTATCCAGCTAACGCCGGCTTGTGACCGACTGGAAGAAGTCCCAGATCACGTCGTTGGCGTTGATTGCCTGGCTCGGCTGCTGACGCGACAGCGTGGTGACCCCGCCGCCGGGCCAGCTGTGCTTGCCGTCGTCGGTCACGCACAGCTCGACCGTGGCGCCACCACGGCAGCCCTCGTGCACTTCGCAGCGCGCACCGGGCACTGCCAGCACTTCGCGCGCGGCGCCGCTGCATCCGTTGCGGGTGACCCAGTTTGAGATCGTCTGCGGCACCGAGACAAACTGCGTGACCTTGCTTTCGTCGCGGAAGGCGCCGGGCCCTGCGCCGCCGTCGAACAGCACATGGTCGTCGTTGCGCGCATGGATATGCAGTACCGGAATCGGCCTCGCGGGCGCGCAGCCGAGCGTGTTGTCGGTGCCCGCAACCGAGGCGATGCCGGCAAACAGATCCGCCGCATCGCAGGCGAGGCGGTGGCTCATCATGCCGCCGTTGGACATGCCCATCGCGAAGATGCGCCGCGCGTCGATTGCGTAGCGCCCTTGCAGGTCGGCGACCACCGCACGCAGGAAGGCGACGTCGTCGACCCGCGTATCGCGCGCCTTGCCGCAGCATGCGCCGGCATTCCAGGTGGCGAACTTGTCGCCCATCGCGCCGGTGCCATTGGGGAAGGCCACGATGAAGCCGGCACGATCGCTCTTGCTGACGATGCCGTAGTGCTCATCCTTTGCCATGTGCTGCATGTTCCCGCCGCCGCCATGCAGCGCGAGGACCAAGGGGGCGGGCCGCGTCGCGTCATAGCTGGCCGGAACGTGCACCAGATATCGCCGCGTCGCGCCGCCAACTTCGATGCTGAACTCCGCGTTCGCTCCGGCGGGGGCTGATTGGCTTCGGCGTTGCTTCAGAAGCTCGCGCAAGGGGCCGTCTGCATGGGCGTCGGCGCAGACGAGTCCGGCGGCGGCGATCAAGCCGATTGCAAGGCGACGGGCATGGTGGATCAGCGGTCGCGGCATCGCGGTGCTCCTCGGTGAGATGTCGTTTCCCGGCCGACGTGAGCGCCAGCGGAGATCGTGTTGAATGTTATCGGCGCGGCAAGCAGATGTCATGCGACATGGAATGCACCGTCGGCCGCGCCGTCAACGCGACGCAGCTGATCGAAAAGGACAAGGTCTTTGCGATGCTCGGCAACGCCGGCAAGCTGAACGTTGGTGGCTTCACGGTGCAGTTCTCGCCGATTGATCACAAGGGCTCGCGCTATGTGGATCTGACCATGATCGGCAAGGGCCGCTTCATCTATTGAGCGTTGCCAACGCGGGCGCCGGGCTTTGGCGGATAATCCGGCGCCACAAGGCGGTCGTAAAAGGCCGCCGCCATTTTCTCTGGGATGTACCGATGCCGCGCCGCCATAGTCTGATACCTGTCTTGCTCCTCGTTTGCGTGACCGCCGCTGCGGACGCTGCGCCGCTCAAAACCCTGGGCTTCGACGATATGAGTTGCGCTGCATGGAATGCCGCCAAGGGCGACGCCGACGTCCGCGCTCAGCAGCTGGCCTGGGTGCGCGGTTTCCTGAGCGGCCACAACTACGCGCGGCAGAGCCAGCAGGTGTCTGAAGTCTCGAATGGCACGGTGGAGATCTTCGTGAATCGCTACTGCAGCGAGAAGGCGCGCGGCAACTTCGCCGAGGCCGCCCAGCGCATGAGCGACCAGTATTCCGGCCGCAACGCGCCGATCACCAAATGAAAAAGGCCGCGTGAGCGGCCTTTTTCTTCTGCGTGTTTGGTTCAGAGCTTCGGAATCCGGATCCGGCTGATCATCAGCGAACCGGAGATCGCGAACATCAGCACCAGCGGATGCAACTGGAAGCCGGCGATCTTGACCACACCGCCCCACATTGCGTCGCCCAGCGCGTCGTTGGCGGCGGCAATGGCCAGCACTGCGACGAGCGCAAATGAAGTCGGGATCGGCGTGCCTTCGAAGTACTTCACCTTGCCGGAATCGTCGGCCAGCGCTTCCGCGGTGACGTTGTAGCGTGCGAGGCGCGACACGCCGCAGGCGACGAAGAAGACCAGGATGATCCGGTCGTAGAGCCCTTGCATGCCGGCGGCGTAGGCGATCGCGGCGGGCGCAACGCCGAACGAAATCACATCCGCCAGCGAATCGAGCTCGCGCCCCATTGCCGAACTCTTCTGCCGCCAGCGCGCGATGCGGCCGTCGAGCACGTCGAACACCAGCGCAAGCGGGATCAGCGCGCAGGCAAAGTAGAAGTGCTTCACGTCCTGCAACTGCAGGAAACTCATCACCGCAAACAGCGCACCGACACCGCAGAAGGCGTTGCCGAGCGTGAACCAGTCCGCGAGGTGAAACTCGCGGATCATCGAGAACGGTTTGGGTTTGTTCATCGCAGAGCCTTGCGCCGCTCAGCGCAGCAGTTGGGATTCGGCATACAGCGCCGCGCCCACGATGCCCGCCTGGTTGAGAAAGCTCGCGGCCACCACTGGCGCCCGCACGGTGAGCTGCGCGGCGTATTTTTCGAGCTTCGCGCTCGCGCCGCCGCCGAGGATCACCAAATCCGGCCAGAACAGCGCTTCCATGGTCGTCAGGTAGCGGTTGAAGCGCTCGCCCCATTGCTTCCACTTCAGGCCCTCGGCGTCGCGCACCGCTTCGGACGCGTAGTGCTCGGCTTCCATGCCGTTCTTCAGGTAGATGTGGCCCAGCTCGGTGTTCGGCAGCAGTTGGCCGTTGGTGAAAAAGGCGGTGCCAAGGCCGGTTCCGATCGTCACGATCAGCACCACGCCGCGGTGATCCTTGCCGGCGCCAAAGCGCATTTCGGCCATGCCGGCCACGTCGGCATCGTTGGCGACGAAGCAGGGGCAGCCGGTCTGCTCCGAAAAATAGTCGGCGACCGACAACCCGATGAAGGCCGTGTCGATGTTCGCGGCGGTGCGCGCGATGCCATGCTGGATCGCTGCCGGGAAGCCGATGCCGACCGGCCCGGCCCACCCATGCTGCTGAATCAGCTCGCGCAGCGTCAGTCCCACCGCTTCGGGCGTGGCCGGCTGTGGTGTTCGGATACGGATTCGCTCGGTCAGCAATTCACCGGTTTCGGTGTCGACGATGGCGCCTTTGATGCCGGATCCGCCGACATCCACTCCCAGGATCTTCAAGGTGGTTTCCCCAAGTCTTTTCGCGGCTGCTGCCGCACTGCTGCCGATTATCGCCGACACAGCCCCTTGCGCGTGCATCGCTCAGATCAAGGATTGCGGCTTGAGCGGAGGGGCCGTGCCATGCCGGCAGGCACGTAGAATTGCATCATTTACCCGCTGGCCCGTTCATGCACCGCCTGCTACTGATTCCCGCCCGTATCGCCGCACGTCTGCGCCAGGACGAGTTGTTGCTGATCCTGCTGCTCTTGTGTGTCGGCTTTACGCTGCTTCACCCGGCCGCCGTCACCAGCTATCCGCAGCTGGTGGATTGGCCGACCATTGCTGCCCTTGCGGGCCTGCTGCTGCTGACCACCGGACTGGAAGAGAGCGGCTTCCTGCAGCATGCCGCCTTCCATGTGGTGACCCGCATGCACACCGAGCGCCACCTCGCGCTGCTGCTGGTGGGCGTGTCGGCGCTGCTCGCCACGGTGCTGACGAACGATATTGCGCTCTTCATTGTGGTGCCGCTGACCTTGGGCCTGCATGGCATGGCCCAGCTGCCCACTGCACGGCTAGTGATCTTCGAAGCGCTCGCGGTGAACGCCGGCTCGGTGCTGACACCCATGGGCAACCCGCAGAACCTGTTCCTCTGGCATCGTTCCGGCGAGTCGTTCGGGCGCTTTGTCGCCGAAATGGCGCCCCTGGCTGCAATCCTGCTCGGCACCTTGGCGCTGTTCACCTGTGTCGCCTTCCCGGCCCGCCGCATCGACACGCACGAAGACATCGCACCGCCGCCGCTCGCGCGCCGCTTGCTGTGGGTGAGTCTTGCGCTCTACCCGGTGTTTCTGTTGCTGCTCGATGCGCACCAGCCCTGGCTTGGCCTCGCCCTGGTGGGCGCGGTGTTCCTCGTTGCGTTTCGCGCCGTGGTGCGCGAAGTCGACTGGGCCCTGATCGTGGTGTTCATGTTGATGTTCATCGATCTGCGCCTGGTTGCCGAATTGCCAGCGGTTCGCGACGCGGTCGCCGCGATCGGCCTGCACGACCCGCTGAGGCTGTACGCGGCCGGCGTGCTGGCCTCACAGCTGATCAGCAACGTGCCGGCTGCGATCCTGCTCGCCGAGCATTCGGATCAGTGGCGCGTAATCGCCTGGGCGGTCAATGTTGGCGGTTTCGGTTTCCTGATCGGTTCGCTCGCCAACCTGATCGCCTTGCGCCTGCTGGGCGACCGCCGCGCCTGGCTGGGCTTCCACTTCTGGTCGCTGCCTTTTCTGGCCGTGGTTGCCACCCTGGTTTGGCTGTGGCTGTTCGTCGCAGGCGCATGAGCGCATCGCATTGCGCCGCTGGCGGCGCTGTTCATTTCGGTGTCGCTGCCGGCGAGCGCGATGATGGGTGGCGTCTGAGCCTCAGTGACATGCGGGTGACCCGCTGCGCCCACGCCACGCTATTTTCGACGCAGATCCGCGCAATCCGGCGCGGTTTTGATCGCCTTTAGCCACGCATTCACCGCGCAGCGCACCCAATCCGTGCCCGCGCGACGATTCATCTTGTCCGCGTCGCAGGGTGACGGTAACTTATCCACGCTTGAACCGTTCCGCGATTTCTTCGTCGCACGCAACTAGCAGAACCTCGTGATTCGGTACGTGGCGTTCCCGACGACGCATTCCGGCATGGTGATACCGTCGTTTCGTTGCGCGATCGCCGAGCTCTATCCCTGAGCCCGGTCCGCAATCAAGACCTTGCATCACGGCGTCCTTGAAGCCTTGGGCTGCGCTGCAGCCCGGTTACATTTCGCCGCTGCACGATCGGGGGGGCTTGGGATGTTGCTGCAAGCAGGTCACACGGATGACGCAAGGCGCGGGTGCTGGCCTAGCCGTGCACTGGTTTGTGCGCTGCTGGCCGCGATGCCGATTCTGGCCGCGGCGGCGGGGCCTGCTTGTCGCAAGGTCGTCATTTCCGCTGATCCGAAGTACCCGCCGTTGCACTGGTACGACGGCACGACGCTGACCGGCGCCAGCGTCGAGATCGCGACGCGGGTGTTCACCCGCCTCGGTGTGCGCTGGGAGCTGCAATACCTGGGCCCGTGGCCGCGCGTGCTGAGCGCTGCGAAGCATGGCGAGGTGGACGTCGTGACGACCTTGAAGGACACGCCTGAGCGGCGTGCCTTCCTCGAGTTCACCCAGCCGGTGCTGAACAACCCGATCGCGGTGTTTGTGAAGGTGGATTACCCGATCAACTACCTTGGCCGTGATTCGCTGATCGGCCGCAAAGGCGGCCTGACGCGCGGCAACCGCTTCGGTGAGGAAGCCGACCGTTTCATCCGTGAGCATCTCGATGTGGAGGAGCTCAATGATCCGCTCACCGGCTTCCGCATGTTGATGGCGGGGCGTATCGACTATTTCATGACTGGCCTGCATGCCGGGCGCGCAACGCTGATCGAGGCCGGGCTCGAAAGCCGCATCGTTGCGCTGACGCCTTATGTCGCCGAGACCGGCAACGCAATCGGCTTCGTACGTAACAGCCCATGCCGTGCGCTCGTGCCGGCGGCCAACCGTGTGTTGTCGGAGATGGCTGCACGCGGCGAGATCAATCAGATTGTCGATCGCAACCTCGAGCGCTGGCGCCAGAACCCGGCGCTGCCGGAGGGCTGATCGACGCCGGGTTCGACGAAGGCGGGCGCCGCGATCGCGCCGTGGCGCGACGTAATCGAACTGGACCCCGGCGAACTGGCTGCTGCCGTGCGTTGGCACTGGGGGATTGAAAACAATCCGCACTGGCGCCTCGACGTGCTGTTGCGTAAGGATGTCTGCGCGGTGCGCCGCGATCATGCGCCACAGAACCTCTCGATCATCCGCCGCCTGATTCTCAACCTGCTCAAACTCGATACGACCCACCCCAAGCGCAGTGTGCGCTTACGCCGAAAATGCGCCGGCTGGGATGACGATGAACGCATGCGGGTGCCGGGTATTTCGCCTCTATGACGAATAGGTGAAATCGCCCTGACCCGTCGCGGCGGCGTCACGCACGGTGCTGAGTCGATTGCGGGGGCGGTCGGCCGGTTTGGGGCATGCCAAAGGCCGGGCGGCCGCTGCACTGCAGCATCCGAACTGTGTTCGTGACCTGGTGTCCAAGCCCGGATTCCCGCAATTTTCTTGCCCCCACAGCCCGTAAGGTCTTGAATTTTCGAGTGCATGGGCGGGTCCGGCGGGATAAAATGCTGGGCTTCCCCAGAAGCCGTGCCGTGCCGCACACAAACAGGACACCCTGATGCAAGCCGCCCCCGAGTTTGTCCGCGAGACCCCCGCGTCGACCCGCCTGCGCGAGATTCCGTACAACTACACCTCCTTTTCCGACCGCGAGATCGTGATCCGCCTGCTCGGCGAGGAGATGTGGTCGGTACTCGAATCGTTGCGTGCCGAGCGGGTGACCGGGCGCTCCGCCCGGATGCTCTACGAAGTGTTGGGCGACATCTGGGTCGTGCAGCGCAACCCTTACCTGGAAGACGACCTGGTCGCCAGCCGTGAACGCCGCGGTGCGCTGCTCAGCGCGCTGCGCCATCGCCTTGACGAAGTGGAAAAGCGCCGTGCCGCGGCCGAGGGTGAAGACCCGGTGCGCGCAGGCATCGTCGCGCGTTTGGTGGCCGCCGCGAACAAAGCGGTCGACGCCTTCCAGCGCCACTTCGAGACCACTTACGACCTGCGCAAGCGCACCGAGAAGCTGCTCTCCAAGCACACGCGCCGCGACAACATTGCTTTTGATGGCATGGCGCGCGTCTCGCATGTCACCGACGCCACCGACTGGCGCGTCGAGTACCCCTTTGTCGTGCTGTATCCCGACACCGAGGAAGAGGTCGGCCATCTGGTGCGCGGCTGTATCGAACTGGGTCTGACGATCATTCCGCGCGGCGGCGGCACCGGCTACACCGGTGGCGCCGTGCCGCTGTCGCCGTATTCAGCCGTGATCAACACCGAGAAGCTGATCGATCTGGGCAAGGTCGAACAGCAGATGCTGCCGGGCGTTGACCGACCCTACGCGACCATCACCACCGGTGCGGGTGTCGTCACCCGCCGGGTCATGGATGCGGCAGAAAGTGTTGGCCTCGTATTCGCCTGCGACCCGACCTCGGCGGATGCCTCCTGTATCGGTGGCAACATCGCGATGAACGCTGGCGGCAAGAAGGCGGTGTTGTGGGGCACTGCGCTCGACAACCTGGCCTGGTGGAAGATGGTTACGCCGGACGGCAACTGGCTCGTTGTTGAACGCCTGAACCACAACCTGGGCAAGATCCACGATCAGGAAACCGTCCAGTTCCGCCTCAAGAAGTTCGACGAATCCGGCAAGCGTCTGCTCGGCGAAGAAATCATCGAGATGCCGGGTGCAGCCTTCCGCAAGGTCGGGCTGGGCAAGGACGTCACCGACAAGTTCCTCGGCGGTTTGCCGGGTGTGCAGAAGGAAGGCACCGACGGCATCATCACCTCGGCCTGCTGGATCCTGCATCGCCTGCCGACGCACACCCGCACCGTGTGCCTGGAGTTCTACGGCCAGGTGCGCGAAGCGGTGCCTGCGATCGTCGAGATCAAGGATTACCTCGACCAGCGGCCGGGCGGCGTGCAGCTTGCAGGCCTGGAACACCTCGATGAGCGCTATGTGAAGGCGGTCGGCTACGCGCCAAAAGCCAAGCGCCATGGCCGGCCGAAGATGGTGCTGATTGGCGACATCGTTGGTGACGATGAAAACGCGGTGATGCTGGCGACCTCCGAAGTCGTGCGCATGTGCAACGCGCGCGGGGCCGAGGGCTTCATCGCGGTGACGCCAGAGACGCGCAAGAAGTTCTGGCTTGACCGCTCGCGCACCGCCGCGATCGCGAAGCACACCAACGCGTTCAAGGTGAACGAGGACGTCGTGATTCCGCTCGATCGCATGGGCGACTATTGCGACGGCATCGAACGGCTCAACATCGAACTCTCGATCCGTAACAAGCTGCGCCTGGTCGACGCGCTCACCGAATTCCTTCACGGCGAGCTGCCGCTGCATCGCGGCGAAGCCACCGTGGATGCCGAGGAACTGATTACGCCGCTCACGCCGCGCTGGGC
>JAJZLD010000091.1 GCA_021803785.1 Pseudomonadota bacterium
CCCAGCGTGTCCACCACTTGCGGGGAAACATCGAGTCAACGAAAGCGTCAGAGCGACCATTGAGGGCATCGATCAAGTCCTGGACAGGGTAACGCCCGCGACTATCGCGCAGCGTTTGCGCCACGTTTGTACCGATCAGTTCCTTGCGAACGTGATAGAGATTCACCCCGTCCATCTGATAAACGTAGAGGTACTCGGTCTTGTGGTCATCGCCGCCGTAGCGGAGCAGCGCAATCGCTTCTAACGCGGCCTTTTGCGCAGCCTCTCGCGGCATACCTTCCGCTTCCTTGGCCGCATAGAACGTCAACACATGGTGGGCGGATTCCACGACGGCGCGAATCGTCGCCTTACGTCCCTCAATCATCGCGCTGCGCTGCTCCATCGCCGAGGCGATCAAGAGCAGCAATACGGCAGCACAGGCGCTGCCAAGCATGAGGAGAATCTTTGTCTTGAGTTTAAGTGCGTCGAGCATCGCCGTGTCCCAGTCAAGTACGTGCCTGCCCGCCTTGGGTGCAAGCACTCATGACGACTATTACGGCCGGCGCACCGTCCGCTTGAGCGTAGTTCTACGTAGTGGATTTTCCACTCAGCATGACGATTGAGATGGATCAACCAAGAGGCGCGGAGCAGAAAGCGCCTGAGCGTGCAGAGCGCCGACGCAAGCGCGCTCGCACGGTTCATCTCCCGCGAGGCACGCTCGCCTGCTAGCCTGAAGGCTAGCGACATATTTTCAGGAGCCCACCGCCATGCCCGAACGCACGCTCAAACTTGGCAGTCGCCTGATCCTGCTGGATGCGCGGCCTGATCGGCTCGATCTGCGCGACCTGCCCTACCGCCCGCCGGTGACAAGCTTGCCGCAGCGCTGGCCGGATGACGCAGCGGTGGCAAAACTCTTGCCGGCGTATCGCAAGGCCGGGCTGGTGCTGGATCAAAAGAAGGATGGCGCCTGCACCGGCTTTGGCCTGGCGGCGGTGGTGAACTTCCTGCGCTGGCGTGCCAGCGGCTTTACCCTGGACGCCTCGCAGCGTGTGAGCCCCTGGATGTTCTACCAACTTGCCCGCTTCTACGATGAGTGGCCGGGCGAGCGCTACGAAGGGTCGTCGGCACGCGGCGCGCTGAAGGGTTGGCACCGTCACGGCGTGTGCCTCGAGACGCTTTGGGGCGCACGCGGGCGACGGCCGAATTCGAAATGGGCCGAGGATGCGGTCACGCGGCCGCTGGGTGTGTACTACCGGGTCGATCGGCAGTCGGTGGTCGACCTTCAAGCAGCGATCGCGCAGGCCGGTGCGGTGTATGTCGCGGCGAACGTGCATGCCGGCTGGCATCTCAAACCACGCAAGGGCAGCGCCCGTGTATCGCATGCCAGCCTGCCGGCGATCACTCGCCAGCCGGGCATGGGCGGCCATGCCTTCGCATTGGTCGGCTACAACGAGAACGGCTTCGTCGTGCAGAACTCGTGGGGCGAGGATTGGGGTGCTGGCGGTTTCGCCCTGCTGCCCTATGAGGACTGGGCCGACAACGGGCTCGATGCATGGGTCGCCGGGCTGGGCGTGCCCCTGGCGATCGGCGGCGCCAATGGCGGGCGCGGCGCACCGGCGAAAAGCCGCCAGTTCTTCGTGGCTTCACGCAGCGGTGGAAGCGGCTTGCTGTCGTCATCGAACGATGCACAGGCCACTGCCGCCAACACGTGGAGTGAAGAGGCCGCTTACTGGCACACCCTGGTCACCGGCAACGATGGCACCGTGCTGCGCCGGCTGCCGCAGGTTGCTGACGGTGCCGACAACGCGCGCTTCGTCGCCTACGAACAACCGCTCGCACGCTTCAAGGCGCAGGCCAAGGGCAGCCCGCGGCGGCTGGTGGTGTACGCGCATGGCGGGCTCAACAGTGAAGCCGATTCGATCAAGCGCATCCGCAGTCTTGGCCCCGCCTTCGATAACAACGGCCTGCATCCGCTCTTCGTGACCTGGAAGAGCGGTTGGGCGGAGGTAATCGGCCAGATGCTGGCGGACGGCTTCCGCAAGCACTTCCCCGGCGAGGATGAACCCGCCCGCGGGCTTGGCGACCGCATTGTCGACGCGACGGACCGCGCACTGGAGGCCTTGTGTCGCCAGCTACTGGTGCGCGCGATGTGGAGCGAGATGAAAGAAAACGTCGCCCGCGCCGAGTACGACGGCCAGGGCCTCGACACGCTGGCCACACAGATCGCGGCGCTGGCGAGGGATGCCGGCAAGGGTTTCGAACTCCATCTGGTCGGCCACTCGGCCGGGTCTTTCGTCTGCGGTCGATTGCTGAGCGAACTGGCCAAGCATTCGGTCAGTGCAGCAAGCTGCACGCTCTACGCGCCCGCTTGCGATCTGGATTTCGCACTCACGCACTACAAGGCGGCGATCGACAGCGGCCAGCTACCGGCGGCGCGTTTTGATATCCATGCTTTGTCCGGTCGGCGCGAACTGGACGATAGCGTCGGCCCGTATCGCAAATCGCTGCTCTACCTGGTGAGCCGCGCGCTGGAACGCTGGCACAAGACGCCGCTGCTGGGCATGGCGAGCGCCTTCGACCCTGCCTGCAACAGCGGCGAGTACTGGCATCGCGATGCGCTCGGGAGCGTCACTGCGTGGCAGGCGTTCTGGTGGGGCACAACCGCACCCAGCGGGTTCGCCAACGAACCCACGAAGTTGGCGGGCGGGCGCCTGCATCTGCTCGATGCGGCGCAGGTCAGCAATGGTGCGCGCCAGATCGCCACTGCGCACGGTTGCTTCGACAACAGCATCGACATCGTGCGCGCCACGATAGAGCGCATGACAGGCAGCCCCGCCACCGCGCCGTTCGGGCCGCTCACGGGCTAATCCGCAGCCTTACAGGCGGGCGATCTCGCGATAGCGCTGCAAGCGCGTATCCACCGGCTCGGCGCTCTGCGCAGCATCACGCCCAGCGGCGACGGCCCCGCCGCGCACCGCATCGCTGAAGCTGACGCGAGCCGACTCCTCCACCTCGGGCATGTCAGCCCGCTCATCGACAGGCACGCGATCGCGGCGCACCGCCAGATCCCGCAGCCAGGGCGAACGCGCCAGGCTGGTGGCGGCAACGCCGGTCGAGCGGTCTTGCGCAAACACGGCATGTACTCCGCTCTGCTGCGTTCAGCAGTCCGCGCCCGGCATACCTAGCGGCCTGCGCTCACTGCGCCGCAGGCGCGCGCCGTTGGCCAAAGCGTGACGCTGCGGGATCTGGCGGACGAGCCTTTCCTGCTGCGCGAGACCGGCTCGGGCTCCAGACTCACGGTGGACCAGCATCTGCGGGAGGCAGGCATCGCGCTCAAGGTACGGCTATCGCTGGCCAGCAACGAGGCGATCCGCGAACTGGTCGCCAGTGGCATGGGCCTAGCGATCCTGTCGCGTCACGCGCTCGGCGGGCAACCCGCCGAGGCCGGGATTGCGGTACTCGACGTTAAGGACTTTGTGCTCAAGCGGCCATGGACGGTGGTCCACCTTCGCAGCAAACGCCTGTCTTTGCCCGCGCAGGCCTTTCTCGACGCACTGCTGCACACCGGGCTCGGGTAAACGGACAACGCACTCGCGGGCAACTCAGGCGCGCCGCTCGTCCTCGTCGAAGTAGGTCCAAGCGAGGATGCGGCTGCGCTTCTGCCCTTGCGCCATCTCGATCACGCGATGCTCGCGCGCGCCGACCGCGCGCAGCGCCCGTTGCGCTACCGGGATGGTCGTCGCCTTCGAAACGAGCGAACTGAACCACAGGCACTGTTCGCTGTAATCAGCGCTCTCCGCGATCATGCGGCGGATGAAGCCTTCTTCGCCGCCCGGGCAGTGCAATTCCGCGCCGTGCCCGCCGAAGTTGAGTCGTGGCGCTGCGCCCTGCGGATCGGCCTTGCCAAGGTTGCGCCACTTGCGTTCGCTGCCCGCACGCGCTTCGGCCAGCGAGGCATGGAAAGGCGGGTTGCACAACGTCAGGTGGAAGCGCTCGCGCTTGCCGATCATGCCGCGGAAGATCGCGCGGGCGCTCGGTTGAAAGCGCAGCTCGATCGCCTTGCCGAAGGCCGGGTTCGCATCCAGCGTGGCCTGCGCGCAAGCCAGCGCATCACGGTCGATATCGAAGCCGACAAAGTGCCAGCCGTATTCGCCATGCCCGATCAGCGGGTAGATACAGTTCGCACCGACGCCGACATCGAGCACCCGCACCGTGCCGCCAGTGGGAATCTCGCCACCATGGCGCTCGGCCAGCAGGTCTGCGAGGTGGTGCAGGTAATCGGCACGGCCGGGAATTGGCGGGCACAGGTATTGCGGCGGCAGCTCCCAGCCGGCGATGCCGTAGTTGAGCTTGAGCAGCGCCCGGTTGAGCGCACGCACTGCAGCCGGATCAGCGAAGTCGATGGAATCGTCGCCATATGCGTTGCGGGCCACGAAGCGGGCTAGGTCCGGGCTACACCCGATCAACTGCGCAAAGTCGTAGCGGCCGCGCTGGCGGTTGCGCGGGTGCAAGCCGCTCTTGCTGGGCGGCAATGGCGTGGAGGGGGTTGGCGTGTGGCGCATCGGATAACCAAGGGTTTCCGCCTTGCAGCGGCAAGCCGGCATGGTAAGCCAATCGACTCGCCCAACTGCCCTGGCACCCCTGCAGGCATTCAAACATCGGCCGCATGCCGAACGCGGCGGGGTAGGCGCGCAGCCAGCCGCCGGCGAATCCGGCTTGGCTCGAATCGTCGCGCCAGCGGCCCGGCGGCAGATCGCAACGACGGCTGCGACCAGTTCGATACACAGGCCGCTGTCGGACAATTCCGCCATGCCGGAGTGGCATAGCGCTGCATGTGGGCCGAGGGGCCGCCGTGTCAGGGCGTCAAGCGGCAGCGCTCTTTCATGGTGGAGCGCTCCGTCAGCGCCCTCGCGTCAGGCTCAGGACTGACGGAACTGATCGTGGCAGCGGCTGCACGTTTGCTCAAGTCGCCTCACCGCCGGTTTGATGGCGTCGAGTGAGCGCTTGCGTGCAGCCTCACGCAAAGCGTCGGCATCATCCTGAAGCTGCTTGGCCAGTTGCTGGAAGACCTCGGGCTTCTCCCACACGGCGTCTTTCGCGCGCCCGACCTCGCTCGCCTGCTTCATCTCCGGGAACAGCGGCCAGGGTTGGCGTGACAGGCGCTGCAAGGCTTCGGCATCGCGTATCGCCGCATCGGCGTCGTAGTCCTGCTTCTCTTTCACATAGGCGAACAGGTGTTCGCGCACCTTGGTCATCTCCTTGAAGACCTTGCGCCGCTGGGCCACCGGGGAATTGGGATCGACGCGGTCACAGCCGGCGATGCCGGCCAGCATCAAGACAAGAAGCACTGAGGACAACAAGCGAAACGAAGACATTGGGACTCCAAATACAAATGGCTGGGCGCAGCATCTTACTTCGCTGGCGCCATCATGCCAGCCCGACGAGGACAGGGCTTGGCGCCAACCGATCATCCCCCGTTTCTGCATTCCATGCCGAGCGGGCTGCAGTTCATCGCAGCCCGGCTGCACGCTGCCTTGCCGCCCCCTACAGTGCGCCGCAACGGCCAACACCCCGGCCGCCCCAAGCGCGAGGCCACAAAATGAAAGGCTCCACCCTGATTGCACTGCTTACCGCCGGCGCGGTCCTGCTGTTCGCGGCAGTCGCCTTCGGCGGCGAACTGCCCCCCTTCCCCGGAACGCTCTCCGGTATCGTCGTGGTCTCGGCCGCGCCGAGCCTGGCCCACAAAGCCTGCTGAAACACGTACGGAACAGAACATGACTGAAGAAGCCAAGGCCCCCCGCAGCACTGACGCCCACAAACGGGTGGAGGGCTGGATCCGCCGGACCACCTGGAGCTCGCTGCTGCTGACAGGCTTCGGCGTGTTGATTGCCCACCGCCTGATCGGTGCCACGCTGGGCATGCGCGCCTGGGTATCGGTGATCACCGCCGTCGCCATCACATTGGCCCTGTTCGGCTGGAAGCTCTGGCTGGTTGGCCCGGACAGCCTCAAGACTGAGTTCCGCGAGCGCTGGCAGCGGCTGTCTGACTGGCTCGCCGTGGTCGGTTGGTGGCGGCTGATCTTCGTCAGTCTGTTTGGCTTCATTGCGGCGGCCATTGCTTCGGATGCGCTGTCCGGCCACGGCGAGTTCATCGGGCTGGTTTTCGCCGCCATCCTGGTACTGATCGCCACCAAGATTGCGCGTGGCGCCCAGCCGCGCAATGGCGCCGGCGTACTGCGCGCCGGCGACGAGGCGAAATCGGTCGAGATCGGCCCGCACGGCATCGACGTCGTCAAACGCCATCCGGACGGCAGCATCGCCAAGCAGGTGAAGATTGGCGTAGAAGGCGTCTCGGTGCAGCGCGGCGCCGGCCCTGCAAGCGCGTCAGCCTATGGCGCAGACGTTGGCGGCGCCGAAACGGAGGACAGCACGCGCAGCTGGTTGCAGCGCCTGACCTGGGGCCGCCTGATGCTGATCGGCCTGCTGTTGCTGATCGCCGCCGGCATTGCCAACAGCCTGATCAAGCCGGAAAAGCACTCGGTCGTCAAAATCATCCGCAGCGACAACGCAGACAGCAGCGCCAGCATGCCGGCCCCGCCCAAAGCGCCCGTTGCCCCCAACGCACCAATGCAGTCGCCCGCGCCGGAGGGCCGCGCCGATGCCATGGGCGAAGCCGCCGACACAGCTGCGGACGCTGCAGACACCGTTGCCGACGCCGCCGACGCAAGCGCCCCGGTGGCCGGGCAATCCACGCCGAAAGCCCATCGCAACAAGGACTCGCAGGATGTGAAGATCGGGCCGCGCGGCATCGAGGTGATCGAACGCGATGCGGACGGCAAGGTGTCACAGCATGTGAAGATCGGCATCGATGGCATCAAGGTCACCGACGGCGGGGATAACACCGACGTGGACATCAGCGTGCCGGAGCTGCGCAGCATTCCGGGCCTGACACCGGAGAAGGCGAAGGAAATCGAGGATCGCATCCGCAACGAGGTTGAAGCGGCCTCCGAGCGCGCACAAGACACGCAGCGCACAATCGACTTCGCGCCGATCGCCTTTCTGGTGGTGGTGAGCCTTGCCATCATGAAACTGCTCGCCGGCGGCAAGCGCCGTGCTGAGCTCGATGCCGGCAGCGCCCGCGTCGCCGCCGATATGGCGCGGCTTGAGCGCGAAGCGGCCGACGCCAAGCTGCACGCGATGCAGGCGCAGATCGAACCGCACTTCCTGTTCAACACCCTCGCCTCGGTCGACCAGCTGATCCGTACCGATCCGCAACGCGCCTCGCAGGTGCAGAAGACGCTGATCCAGTACCTGCGCGCAGCGATTCCGCAGATGCGCGACGACGCCCAACGCAGCACGCTCGGCCGCCAGGTGAAGATGTCGCAGGCCTATCTGGAGATCATGCAGGTGCGCATGGAAGAGCGGCTCGCGTTCAGCTTCGATGCGCCGGAAGGCCTCAGCTGCGCGGAGTTTCCGTCGATGATGCTGCAGACGCTGATCGAGAACTGCATCAAGCACGGCCTTGAACCGAAACCCGAAGGTGGCCGTATCGACGTGAAGGCGGAAGTCGCCCGCGGCAAGCTGCGCGTGAAAGTCAGCGACACCGGTGTCGGCTTCACCGCCGATGCGAAGGACGGCGTGGGTCTCGCCAACATCCGCGAACGCCTGCGCCTGCTCTACGGCAATGCCGCCAGCCTGACGCTCTCGCCCAAGCCCGGTGGCGGAACCGTCGCGACAATCGAACTGCCTTATCGGGACGACGACGGGCAGCAGAACAAGGCTTGTTGAGTACCTGCACCGGGCAGCGTTCTGAGAACTTCTGCCCGATCGTCATGGTGCGCTGCAGCTAGAATCGGCAGCGCCATCCGCACAACGAAGAGCTCGACATGAACCGCCGAATGATCCTCACCGGACTGATCAGCCTTGCACCGCTGCCTGCCTCTCTCGCGCTCACGCAACTTGGCAACGGGCCTGCAGCGAACGGGCTCGGGCACTCGCTTCTCGTGTATGGATCCTTGTTCTACTTGCCCGCGCTGCTGCTCGTGCTTGCGGTGTTTGCCTTCGACGCCTGGACCAACTTCCGCCTGCGCGGGCTGTCCCGCGTCGCATGGATTGCGGGCCTTGTGGCACTTCCAGCCTTCGTCGCACCGGCATACTGGTGGTTTCAATACCGGCGCCACGACGACTGAGGCCCGACACATTCTCCGAGGACATCGAAAGCCATGCCCACCGCCCTGATCGCCGACGACGAACGCCTGATGCGCGACCAGATCCGCCTTGCACTGGCCGAAGCCTGGCCCGAACTGGAGATTATCGGTGAGGCCAAGAACGGCGACGAGGCAGTGCAAATGGCCGAAGCCCTGAAACCGGACATCGCCTTCCTCGACATCCGCATGCCCGGCCGCACCGGGTTGGAAGCCGCACGCGAGGTGTGCCAGCACGCCCATGTGGTGTTCGTCACCGCCTACGACCAGTACGCGGTGGAGGCCTTCGAGCGCGGTGCGGTCGATTATTTGATGAAGCCGGTCGAGGCCGATCGCCTTGCGCGCACCGTCGAGCGCCTGAAAGCGCGCCTCGTGGAGCCTCCGCCGGATCTGAACCAGATGTTGATGAAGCTCGCCGGCAGCATGAACGGCGGCACACAGAAGAACTACCTGAAGTGGATTCAGGCCAGCGTCGGCAACGCGATCCGCATGATCGCCACGCGCGAGATCCTGTTCTTCACCGCTGACGAAAAATACACCCGGGTGCAGACCTGCGAGTTCGAGGCGCTGATCCGCAAACCGATCCGCGAACTGGTGGCCGAACTGGACCCGGACGAGTTCTGGCAGATCCACCGCGCGACGCTGGTGAGGGTGGATGCCATCGCAGCGGTAACGCGCGACGAGCGCGGCCATCTGATGGTGTCGGTACGCGGCAATCCGGAGAAGCTCGAAGTCAGCCGCAGCTTCGGCCATCTGTTCAAGCAAATGTAAGCGGCATATTTCGGCGGCTGATCTCGCGCCGCATCATGGCGCACCCGCTCCGTTCGGGGCCGGGGCTGCCGAGGGGCTGCCATGAACACATTGATCGACTCGTCTGCCGTGTCGTCCATACGACGCGGCAACGCCTTCTTCGGCGCACGGCCCGGCACCGCACTGTTGCCCATCGCCTTGACCGGCGGCCAAAAAACCTCACGGGAAAAGCGCTTCGAAGCGCTCGGCCAACGCGCATGCTTCATCGCGTAGCTGCTGCGCCCTGCCCCGCCACCGCGAACCGGCCTACACCAATCTGGCAAGATTCCAGACAAGCGCTGACCTTCCGCAACACCTGATGCGCCCGCGGGGGGTGTAGTGTCACGAACACGCCAACCTTGCCTAAGAGGCCCTGATGGACTCGCCCCAATCCGCTGGCCGGAAACTCAACGGCAAACGCCGACGCACCCTTGCTGTGGTGCTAGCGATCATCGTCACGGGTGCGGTTATGACCGTGCTGCTAAACCGGCCCAAGCCGATCGCGGTCACCGTTGCCGAGGTGCAAGCCGGTCGCGTCGAGGCGACTGTCTCCAACACGCGTGCCGGTTCGGTCACCGCCTGCCGCCGCGCCAAACTCGCGCCGCCCGCGGGCGGGCGCATCGGCACGCTGGCGGTGAAGAAGGGGCAGCGAGTGAAGGCCGGCCAGTTGCTGCTGGAACTATGGAACGACGACTTCGTCGCCCGCGAACGGGTCGCGCGCGAGCAGCTTCAGAGCGCCCGCGCCCATGCACGCGAGGCTTGCACTGTCGCCAATACCGCCGCCGCCAATGCACATCGTGCCCAACAGCTGCGGGACCAGGGCTTCCTGTCACCCGAGGGCATCCAGCGCAGTCTGTCCGAAGCCCAATCCACCGCCGCCGCCTGCAGCGCTGCCAACGCACAGATTGCAGAGGCCGAAGCGCGCATCGGCGCCTCGCGCGCCGATACCGAGAGGACCGTGCTGCGCGCACCCTTCGACGGCATCGTCGCCGAACTCAACGGCGAAGTCGGCGAGTACCTCACGCCCTCGCCGCCCGGCATCCAGACCCTGCCAGCGGTGGACCTGATCGACGACAGCTGCCTCTACGTCAGCGCGCCGATCGATGAAGTGGATGCCGCGCGCCTCAAGCTCGGCATGAGCGCGCGCATCACGCTGGACGCCTTCCGCGACCGCCACTTCAATGGCACCGTGAAGCGCATCGCACCCTATGTGCTCGCACTTGAAAAACAGGCCCGCACTGCGGAAGTCGAAGTGCACTTCACCGACGCCGCCGACGCGAAGGCCCTGCTCGTTGGCTACAGCGCCGATGTCGACATCATTGTCACCACCCACGACCCCGTACTGCGCGTACCGACCGCAGCCGTGATGCCCGGCAACCGGGTGCTGGTGCTCGGTGCAGACGGCGTGCTGAAGGAAGTGAGCTTCACACCCGGTCTGTCGAATTGGGAGTTCACCGAAGTCACGAGCGGACTCGCGAAGGGCGATCGCATTGTGACCTCACTGGATCGGGCCGGCGAGGTTGTCGA
>JAJZLD010000092.1 GCA_021803785.1 Pseudomonadota bacterium
AGCCGTGTCGCCGGCGCGCTGATCGGCAACCAGGCCTCGTTCGATTCACGCAACTATGGCTTCAAGAAACTGGTGGATCTGTTCGATGCAATCGACCTGTTTGAAGTAACCCGCCGCGACGGGCACCCCTTCGTGCGCGACAAGAAACGCAAGATCAGCTGATTGTCGGGCAAAAAAGCAGAACGCCCCGCATTGCGGGGCGTTCTGCTTGATACGAGGCTCAATTGCGGGTCGCTATCAGTCCGCTGCCAGATTCGCGGCAAACACGCTGTCGGCGTTGTCCGGGAATTCGTAGCGGGCAAATGCACGGCGGATGCGGGCCTTGTTATGGCGCGCGCCGTGGTCGATGAAGCGGATACCGATTGCCTTGCCGTTCTGCGCCATCGTCATGAATGCAAACCGCCAGCGGGCGGTTTCCGCCAAACGCTCACGCAGTTCGCACTCATTGGCGATTTCCACCCCCGCCGCCTTCAGCGAGTCGAGGAATTTAGCGTAGGACTCTTCGCAAAGCCTTCCCATATTTCTGCTCCGTTATTCTGCGGTGGTCGTCCACCATGACGCCTCTAACGGGGGGCATTACGGAAAGGTTGACAGCGCTTTTCACCCGCTTTGAGCGCCGCCACTTGCGCGAAACCGGCTCTGCGGCCGAGACTTCGCCTTCCTGACAAAAAACTGACGTCCATGAGCGACACCTCTGCCAGCAACGAACGCCGCACACGCCAACGCTTTGTCGCCCAACGCGACGGCAAAACGATTTTCTGGGTCGAACTCGATGGCCACCGGCTGCCGATCAACGACTTGTCACTGGAAGGCTTTTCCTACGCCTCGGAGATTTCGCCCGAGCTTGGGCTTGAATTTCCGTTCGCACTGCGGCTCGAAGGCATTTCAGACCGCATACGCGGCCGCGCGCGCATCGTCAATTACGTCAATGGGGCTGCGGGCGGGCAGGTGGGCTGCCGTTTCCTGAGCTTCGATGGCGATGGCGCCTTCGATCTGCACGACTGGCTGACGGTGCATGTCATCACCAGTGCATCGGTGCGCATCTCGGAGCAGGAAGCCAAGGCGATCGTGGCCGGGCCCTCGCTGATCTGACGCCCGCCCGCTTAGAAGCTCAGCCGCCGCGGCGGATGACGCTTTGCCAGGGTGTCGGAGCGTGGCCGACGTAGTGCGTCGAGCGCTCAGTAGTGCGGTGGAATCTCTTCGCGCAGGTCGCGCGGCTCGCCACTTCCGCCGCCCCCGCCTGCGCTGGCACGCATCTGCTCGGTCAGCGCATGGACGTGCTTCTGCAAGGCCTCGATCTGCTGCTGCTGGCGATAGACAGTGTGATTGAGCGCGTCGAGCAGGTCTTCGGCGAAGCTGAGTTTGACTTCGAGGCGGGTGATGCGCTCTTCCATGGGCAATCCTTAAGTGGAGACGCCATTCTAGGGCAGGATTGGAGGAGTCGTTATGGCAGCGCGTCGGCTCCGGAACCCGGATGTCGCGATCTGCACCGCCGGCGTGCCGCTGCACTCAGGCAACGCTTACTCAGCCCGCCTTGATCTTGGTGGTGAAGGCGAGATCGCTCTGCAGCTTGGTCTGGGCCATGCGAATGTGCAGCAGTGCGTAGGCGACGCCGGCGAATGCGGCGATCGCTTCGTCAGCACATAGCTGATCGGATCACCGGCGAACACCGCTTCGCTGGTGTGGTCGCCGAGCAGGCGGTCGAAACTCTGGTTGGGGAAGTTCAGGCAGGGCGTGGTCAGCGCCGGTGATGAAGTTGAGAGCCTCCCGCCACAGCGGCGGTTCTTCGTGCCGCAGCACCTTGAACTGCAGCTTGAGCGCGCAGCCATGGATCCATGGTCCGATTTCAGGCGGGTTCGGCATCGTCGTCGGGCTGCGCCGCCTCGGGCACCACATCGCGCGCCTTGGCTGCCGCCAGCATCGCGGCACGGGTGCTCGGGGTTTCGAGGCTGATGCGGCCCAGCTTGCCGCTGCGGTAGTCGGTCAGCAGGATCAGCGCGGCTTTTTCAAGGTCGAGATCGCCACCCTTCATGCGGCAGCCACGACGCTTGGCGACTTCCTCGACCACGCCGGGCCCGTCGAACCCCGCCGGGTTGAACTTGTAGCGCGCACCCAGCTGGGTCGGGTAGCGCGCCAGCAGGCACTCGGCGAGGAAGGCGGCCACCGCTTCCTCAATCACCGCGTTGGTGCCCACCGCATGGCTCGCGGCGAGCATGTAGCCGTCGCTGTCATGCTCGATCTTCGGCCACAGCAGGCCGGGGGTGTCGGTCAGCGTCATGCCGGGGCCCAGATTCAGCGTCTGCTGGCCCTTGGTCACGGCGGGCTCGTCGCCGACGGCGGCCACCTTGCGTTTGAGCAGCGCGTTCATCAGCGTGGATTTGCCGACGTTGGGGATGCCCATGATCATCATGCGCAGGGGCTTGGTGTTGTCGTCGCGGTGCGGTGCGAGCTGGCGGCAGGCGGGTACGACGCGCGCCACGTCGGCTGGATTCTTGAACGACAGGGCGAGCGCTCGCACGCCGGGCTGTGCGTTGTAGTAGTCGAGCCACTCGCGTGTGGCTTCGGGGTCGGCGAGGTCCGCCTTGTTCAGCAGCTTCAGGCAGGGGCGCTGCCGAAACAACCGCAGCTCCTCAATCATCGGGTTGCGGCTGGCCTCCGGAATGCGGGCGTCCAGCACCTCGATCACGATGTCGACAATCTTCAGGCTTTCGGCGGCTTTCTTGCGCGCCGAGGCCATGTGTCCGGGAAACCACTGGATCGCCATCGGGGTCGTGTCCGTTCGGAAAGCGTTGCAAAAGGGGCGCCATTGTCCCACCGCTCGGGCGGAAAGGCACCCTGCCCCCGCAGCCGAGTGCCTCAGGGGCGTCGACTGCACTCGGCGAGTTGGCAGCGGAGCTGCTGCCGGTACCGGGTTCCCTGCGAACCGAGATCTGCCGGCCCAGCGTTTTCGCGACAATGCTTCGCATGACATCCAGCCCGAGCACGGCGTTGCCGCAAGCAGGCTGGCAGGTCGGGCATGAAACGGTGTTCGCTCTCGGCCAACATCGGTTTCAGCGTGCAGCGGAACGGCTGGAGCCACTACACGAGATCGATTGCGCATCGACCAGCGGCTACTCGCTCGCCGACATCAAGCCGCTTAGCGAATGCACAACACCGATACGGATCGGGGCGGGCGCGCCTTGAAACAGCCGCCGAGGCAACGATCTGCACCCGAACGGGTTTTCGCTCACGCTGTGCAGCACGACGCTGTGGGAGACTACCCGCCGTGCGGCGTATCGGCCGCGTCGCCCGGAAACGGAGTGGATGCAGTGAGTCTTCTGTTGCTGTTGATCGGCCTCGTGGTGGGCCTCACGACCGCGCTTGCCAATGACCTGAGCGGCTGGCTGGGTGCGGTGCTGGGCGCCTTGCTCGGCTTTTTGCTTGGGCGGGTGGTGTGGCTGACGCAGCAGTATCGAGACGTCGCCGAACGGCTGGAAGCCAGCGAGAACGCGCTCGCCGCGCTACGCGAACACTTCGACCGCGTCACGCTGGCGATCCATCTGCGTTTCGTTGCGCTGGAATCGGGCTCGAGGGCCACCGCTGCGGCGAGCCCGGCGGCAGAGCGCGCGACCGAAGCGCCTGACGTCGTGGCAGCGCCATCGCCGAGCATCGAACCCACGCCGGCCAGCGAACCCGAGCTCACGCTCGACCTGTCGCCAACGCCTGCGCCAATCACGCCAGCGTCGCTTGAGCCCATCGCAATCGCGCAAACCAGCGCAACGGCGGCAAGCAGGGACGATGCACCACTTGAGGCTGCAGTGGCTCAAGTGCGCACGGGCGACGCCGCGACCGACCCGATTTCGCCCGATTCCTCGGCCGTCAGCGCGCCGGCCGAGGCGATCGACGAACCGCCCCCGGAACCAGCCGGCCCCAACCTGATCGAGCGGGCCTTCGACGCCGCGCGCGCCTGGCTCTTCGGCGGCAACACGCTGGTGCGCATGGGCATCGTGCTGCTCTTCCTCGGTCTGGCCTTCCTGCTGCGCTACGCGGCCGAACGCACGACGCTACCGATCGAATTCCGCTATGCCGGCGTGGCCGCCACCGCGCTCGGCCTGCTGGTGGTCGGCTGGCGGCTGCGTGAGCGCAACGGGCCTTACGGCTTGCTGCTGCAGGGTGCGGCGGTGGCGGTGATGTACCTCACCACCTTCGCGGCGATGCGGCTGCATCCGCTGATCCCCCTGCAGTTTGGCTTCGTGCTGATGGTGGCGGTGGCGGCGCTCGCTGGCCTGCTTGCGGTAAAGCAGGACGCGCCCTCGCTGGCGATTGCCGGCACGCTGGGCGGTTTTGCAGCGCCGATCCTCGCCTCCACCGGCGGCGGCAGCCATGTCGCGTTGTTCTCCTACTTCCTGCTGCTCAACGCCGGTGTGCTCGGCATTGCTTGGTTCAAGGCCTGGCGCGTGCTCAATCTGGTGGGTTTTGCCGGCACCTTCCTGATCGGCGCCACTTGGGGGCTGCGCAGCTACCAGCCGGAGCTCTTCGCCAGCACCGAACCCTTCCTCGTCGCGTTCTTCCTGATGTACGTGACGATCGCGCTGCTGTTCGCACGCCGCCGCATGGCCGAGTGGACATCGCCGATCCGCGATGCCGACCACGGCGAACTGCTGCGTGGCGCGCTGGCGCATGCCAACGCGATCGACGGCACCCTGCTGTTCGGCGTGCCGCTGGTGGGCTTTGGCCTGCAGGTGGCGATCATCCGCCACATCGAATACGGCATGGCTTTCAGCGCCTTCGCGCTGGGCGCTTTCTACCTGATCCTGGCACGCGCGCTGCTCGGGCGCGATCGAGTCCGCAACCTATTGCTGGTGGAAGTCTTCCTCGCGCTCGGCGTGATCTTCGCGTCGCTGGCGATTCCGCTCGCGCTCGACGACCAATGGACCGCCGCCGCGTGGGCGGTGGAGGGTGCCGGCATCTACTGGCTCGGCCATCGCCAGCAGCGCACGCTGGCGCGCGCCTTCGCGCTGCTGCTGCAGGCCGGCGCCACGCTGTTCTTCCTGCGCACACTGGGCAGTGGCAATGCCAACCCTGGCCCGCTGCTGGCCGGTTCCTGGCTCGGCACGCTGATGCTGGCCGGCGTGCTGCTGTCGAACTGGCGCGTCGCCCGCATCGCAGCTGCACACGACAACCCGCCCGCCGACACCGCCCTCAAGCCGCTCTTCGCGGTGTTGGGCCTCGTCTTCGCCTACCTGCTGGCGCCGATGCTCGCCGGCAGCACCTACACCGCGGTGGCCTGGGCGCTTGCCGGCGTCGCCACGGTGTGGGCGGCGCTGCGTTTTGCGGATCGCGCCGTGCTGCTCAGCGGCATGCTGGTGCAGGTGGCTGCCGGCATCGTGTTCTTCGCCAACAACCACGGCGCGGCGGCCGACGGCGCGCAGGTCTTCGCGGCCGGACTGTCGGGCCTGGTGGTATGCGGCCTGATCGGCCTCACGGTACTTGCCAGCACGATCCTCACGACCCGCCATGCCGATGCGCTGCCGGGGCTGTCGGCCGGGGTCGGGCTCTTCCTCGCCTTCGGCCTCGCGCTGATCAACCTGGCGGTGCTCTTCGTGCTGCCCTGGCGGGTGGCGAGCGGCGTGTGGGCGGTGAGCGGCGTGCTGATCCTGTGGCTCGCGATTTCGCTGCGGCTGGCGGTGGCGATGTGGTTCGGCGTTGCACTGCAGGTGGCGGCCGCGGCGGCCTTCCTGATGCAGGTGTGGCCGCACGTCGCGCTGCATGCCGACCCGGATCTCTCACCGCTGCGTCACGCCGGTTTCCTGGTGCCGCTGGTGATCGCGCTCGCGGCGTGGGTCGCCGCATGGCGCCTGCAGCAGCGGGGCGACGAACAGTTTGCCGACATCGCACCGAAGCTCTCGCTGCTCGGCCTGCTGTGGGGCGCGCTGTGGTGGGGCTATGCCTGGCTTGCCGAGATCGAACGCTTCGTCGCACCGGCGCAGCAGCACGCCGCAACGCTGGGCCTGATCGCTGCCACCGCGATGCTGTGGGCGCTGGCGGCACGCCGCTGGGCCTGGGCCACGCTGGCGAACCTGTGCCTCGCATTGACGCCGCTCGGTTGGTTCGCGCTCGCGGCCGACTATCACGCCGGCTATGCGCCCTTCGCCGGGCTCGCGGGCGCGGGCTGGGCTGCGATGCTGGTCGCGCACCTGCTCGCACTGCGCCTGCTCGGGGAGGGCGATGAAGCGCTGTGGCCGGCGATCGGCATCAAACTCGCTCACGCGCTGGGTGCATGGCTGCTGTTGACGGTGCTTGCGCTCGAAGCGCGCGCGCTGTTCGCCGAACTGGGTGACGAACGGTCTGCATGGCGCTGGCTCGGCTGGGCGCTGGTGCCCGCCGCCTACCTGATCTTCACTGCGCGCGAGATGTGGCCTCAGCGCTGGCCTTTCGGCGCGCGCGAATCCACCTACCGCACCCTGGTCGCAACGCCGGTGGCGCTGTTGATGATGCTGTGGGTGATGGCGGCAAACCTGCACTCGACGGGCTCTGCAGCACCGCTGCCGTATGTCCCCATCGCCAACCCGCTGGAGATCGCATGCGGCATCGTGCTGCTCGCGGTGTGGCGCTGGCTCGCGCGAGCCGATCTGGCGGACGACGCGCAGCAATTGCTGCGCCCGAGCTGCGGCGCGGTCGCCTTCCTCGTCTACACCTGCGGCGTGGCCCGCGTCGTGCATCACTGGGCCGGCGTACCCTTCGAATCGCACGCGCTGTTCGCATCCATGACGCTGCAGGCAAGCCTGTCGATCGCGTGGAGCATCGCCGCGCTGGCGCTGATGGTAAGCGGCCATCGCGCGCAGGATCGGCTGCGCTGGCTGATCGGCGCGGTGCTGATCGGCGTAGTGGTCGCCAAGCTGTTCCTGATCGAACTCTCGAACACTGGCGGGCTCGCGCGCATCGTCTCCTTCATCGCGGTCGGCGTGCTCCTGCTGGTGGTCGGCTACTTCGCGCCGCTACCGCCGAAATCCAACAAACTGAGCGACGAGGCCGCACCATGAGCACCCGTATCGTCACAACCCTGCTCGCGCTGCTGTGTTGCGGCACTACCCATGCAGCCGAACAAGTAGCGGACTTCGCCACCCGCGCCAGCATTCGCGTTGCGCAGGCGGCGCCGTACGCGCGGCTCACACTGCCGATCGACGCCTACCTCGCGGCCCGCTCGCCGGATCTGCGCGATCTGCGCGTCTTCAACGCAAACGGCGAGGCAGTGCCCTTCGCGCTGATCGCTACACCGCCGCAGATGCGCGCCAGCGAAACGCAACGTGCGCTGCGCTGGTTCCCGCTGCACGGTGAAGCCAACACCACTGGCGGCGACCTGCAGGTGGATGTACGGCGCGACACCACCGGCACCGTAGTGTCGGTACGCGAGCAGACGGGCAAAGCGGCCGGCAAGCCGCTGCGCGGCTACCTGATCGATACCGGCAGCAAGGATGCGACGCTGGCGGCGCTCGACATCGCGCTCGGCGAGGGCGTCAGCGGCTTCCACCGCGTCAGCGTCGAAGGCAGCGACGATCTCGCGCAGTGGCAAAGCCTGCAGGCCGACGCCGTGCTCGCGGTGCTCGATTTCAACGGCGAACAGATCCGCCGCGAGCGCATCGAACTGGGTCAAGTCAGTGCGCGCTACCTGCGCGTGTTGTGGCGCGAGCCCGCCGAAGCCGCGCCGATCACCGCAGCAAAGTTCATCACACGCGAAGCGCACACCGAGCCCCCCGCGATGGTCTGGACGCCCGCGAGCGCCGCGCTGCGCGACGCCAAGGGCGACTATGTGCTGAAGCTGCCGACGCCGATCCGTGCCGAGCAACTGCGTATCACGCTGCCGCCAGGCAATCTGTTGGCTCCTGTCGAAGTCGCTACGCGCAACGACGAGCGCGCGCCCTGGCAGCGCCTCACCAGCGGTGTCGTCTACCGCCTCAGCGGCGAAGGGCAGGATCGCACCTCGCCCGACATCGCGCTCGGCAACATCGCGATTGAGCATCTGCGCCTGCACGCCGACCCGCGCAGCGGCGGCCTCGGCAACACAGCCCCCACGCTGCAGCTCGGCCTCACGCCGCAGCAGCTCGTCTTCCTCACCCGCGGCCCGGCGCCCTACACCCTCGCCCTCGGCAACCCCAAAGCCGCCCCCGCCGCGCTGGCGATCGACACCCTGGTGCCCGGCTACGGCCAGCCCGGCGCGCCCCGGATCACGGACGCCGAAGTAGCCTTCGGCCCCCAGGCCAGCGCCGCCGACAGCAGCAGCCCTGTCACGCCGGAATCACCCGCCGCAACACGCAAGTGGGTGCTGTGGGCGGTGCTCGTCGTGGGTGTCGCGGTGATGGGCGGCATGGCGTGGTCGCTGGTGAAGCAAACGAAGTAGCAGCTGGTGATCGCCGCGCGGCGGGCGAGCGGCCGCCGCCGTTAGAATCCCCTGTCGCCAAGCCCACCGGGCTGGCCGCTGCTTGGAAACCGGAGACTGGATGGCAAACGCCCGCTATGTTTTTCTCGACGGCATTCGCGGCGTTGCCGCACTGTTGGTGCTGACCCGACACACGGATGCATTCTGGAACTTCGAGATTTACCGGGGCTACCTCGCCGTCGACCTGTTCTTCGTGCTGAGTGGCTTCGTGATTGCCAGCGCCTACGACCGACGATTGCGCGATGGTCAGCTGACAAAGGGCGGCTTCATGCTGGTGCGGTTGATCCGGCTCTACCCGATGTATCTCCTGTCGCTCGTGCTTGCCATGCTGGCCTGGAGCCTGTCGGCTAAGCCAACACCAATGCTCGCCGGGTCACTGTGGGTGGCCAGCGCGATGACGGCATTCTTTCTGCCGACACCGCCGCACCGCGATTCAATCCTGTTCCCTCTCAACGGGCCATACTGGTCGCTGTTTTTTGAACTCATTGCGAACCTCGGCTACGCGGTCTGCCACCGGGTTTTGAGCAATCGTATGCTGGTTTGGATCCTGTCGTTCGCGGCCCTGGTACTGGCGCGGATGGCAGTTCGCATGGGCGGCCTCGACGACGGCTACTCGTTCACCGCCGAGTCATTGCTGATCGGGCTGACACGCGCGGTGTTTGGTATCGCGATGGGCGTGCTGCTGTTCCGCACCGGCGCACGCGTCAGTAACTGGGTCGAGCGCCTTGGTTCGCCATGGCTTGCCTTCCTCGTTGTGTGTGGCGTCATGCTCTCGCCCGATATGGGCCGCCTCAACGTCGTAGTGGACCTTGCCGCGGTCTGCCTACTCTTCCCGCTCGCGGTACTCAGCATGTCGCGGGATAGCGCCACCCGTTTCGATCGCGGACTGCTCGCACTCGGGGCAGCGAGTTACCCGATGTACGTGCTGCACGCGCCGGTCGGCGAACTCGTGCAGCACCTTGCACCGACAATGATTAAGGCATTCGCGCCATACAGCGGTGTGGCCTTCGTCGCGCTGTTCGTACCCTTGGCAGTCTGGCTGGAGCGACGCATCGACGTACCCCTACGTCGATGGCTAACGAACCGTTTGATCGGACGCACCCCGCTTCAGCGCGCATAAAGGCACTCAGCGAATCTGCCGATCCTGCTCGGCTAGCCAGGCGAGGGCCTCGTCGATGGCGAGCACCGCAGCAGTAAAAGGGTGCCGTGGGGCCGGGTACGTTGGAAATCACGAGGTTCGCAATCGGCAGAATCCGGTTCGCAAGCGTGCTGCGACCATACTGCGTCGCGAGCCCGGCCTTGCGCATCCACGCCGTCGATCACGGCGGGGTAGCGCAAGGCCTGCGCTCGCTGATCAGCATGCCGTGCCGCCCGATCGCCGACCGCGGCGGATCAGCGGCCGGTTTGTGCCGGCGCAAGCGCGCCGCGGGTGGCCCTATCTTTCGCGGTCACGCCTCTGTCACAATGCGCGCGCCCCGGCAATGGGCGCCCTACCCGGGTGCCAGCTTTTGCGGGGTAAGGCCCTTCAACCAACTGGCTCAAACAGCACATGGCCCTGATACATCTGACCGATGAACAGACCCGCACCTGGACGCGGGCACAAAAAGACGAATGGTGGTTCAAAAACGTGTATCGGGGCGACATGCCCCAGCTCACGGTCCGATCCGCACTCACCGGTTTTCTGCTCGGCGGCATCCTCTCCGCCACCATGCTCTACATCGGGGCGAAAACAGGTCTTGGCCTGGGCGTCGGACTCACCTCGGTCATCCTGTCGTTTGCGCTGTTCCGTTCGCTCTCCAAGGCGGGCATCACGCGCGACATGACGATCCTGGAAAACAACTGCACCCAGTCGATCGCCACCGCAGCGGGCTACATGACCACGCCGCTCACGGCGAGCCTCGTGGCCTACATGCTGATCACCGACAAGATCATCCCGGCGTGGCAGATCGTCGTGTGGCAGGTGATCGTGGCCATCCTCGGCGTGCTGATCGCCTTCCCGCTCAAACGCTACTTCGTCAACGACCAGCAGATGCCCTTCCCGGAAGGGCGCGCCTGTGGCGTGGTGCTCGATTCGCTCTA
>JAJZLD010000093.1 GCA_021803785.1 Pseudomonadota bacterium
AACTCGCGAGCCCGATCAACCTGCCCGCGCGTGAAACCACCACCGGCTATCCGGAGTCGCTGACCTTCCACCCCTCGCCGATGCGTCGCCTGGGTCGCGGCCTGATCGAAGCCTTCCGCATCGTCTCTCCGCACGCGATCGTGATCGCGGTGGGCTACAGCATCGTGCTCGACGTGATGCCCGCCGCCGGGGCTGGCCGCTGGGGCGAAGTGGCCTGGGATCTGACCGAGGCGGGCCTGTTGTTCGGGCTCGCGAGTTTCGTCTTCGTCGCACTGTTCAAGTGGATCACGATCGGCCGCTACAGCAAGCGCGCAGTGCCGATGTGGACCCCCTTCGTGTGGCTCTCGGAAGCGGCGACCAACATGTACGAAGGCATCACGGTGCCGAACTTCCTGCGCTACCTGCGCGGCACGCCGTGGTTGCCGGTGGCGATGAACCTGCTTGGCGCGAAGATCGGCCGCGGCGTGTATCTCGATACCACCGACATCACCGAGTTCGACTGTGTGCACATCGGCGAGTACAGCGAACTCAACGCGCTGACCTGCCCGCAGACGCACCTGTTCGAAGACCGCGTGATGAAGATCGACCATGTGCACATCGGCGCCAAGGTGAACATCGGCCCCCGCAGCACGGTGCTGTACAGCGCCTCGGTGGCGGACGGCGCGCAGCTCGGGCCGCTCACGCTGGTCATGAAGGGCGAGAGCATCCCGGCGGACAGCCGCTGGCAAGGCTGCCCGGCCGCACCGCAAACGACCTGAGATGGCGCGCTCGCCAGTGTTCGAATGGCCGGCACAAGCGCCGCCGGCAAGCGCGCCTTGCGTGGTGCTCGCGCTCGCGCTAGCGCCAGACATGCCCCGTGCCGATGCCCGTGCGCGGGTGCGCGAAGCGGCTCGCGAGTACATCGCTGCACGACTGGGCGTCGCACCTGAATCCTTAACGCTACGCGCGTCGCCCGGGCTTCCCCCGCAGCTTGTCGGTTACGCGCTTGGTCTGTCGTTCAGCCATGAGCCGGGCTGCTCTTTGGTCGCTGTGAACTGGGATGGCCCGGTGGGCGTGGACCTGATGCGTGTGGCGCTGCCCGAGGATTGGGCAGCCGTCGCGCGCGACTACCTGGGGCCGGCCATCGCCGAGCAAATTGCCGCGACGCCGCCTGAAGTGCGCGCCGAGGCTTTCTCGCAAGCCTGGACCGAGCTGGAAGCGCGCCTGAAGTTTTGTGGCGAGGCGCTGCGAGAATGGCGTGCAGGCGATGTGGTGGATGCGTGCCGCTGCATCCCGTTCACCTTGCCGGCGGGCTACATCGGCACGCTTGCCCTGCCGCGTTGAAGCAGGGCAAGCATTGAAGATGCTCAACGAACCGGCTCTCGTTTGAGGAACATGCATCGACGCCGCAGAGCTTCTGCAGAAAGGTGGGCGTCAGCAGGATCACGGTGACGATTGCTGCCGACAGCATTCAGGTCAGCCGCATCGGCACCACCACTGCGCTACGGTCATCGCGCACCACGGCCTTGAGCGGCACTTCATCGGTGAGCGCCCCGCGCTGCTTGAGTTCGATGAATCTCGGTGTTTCTTCCAGCCACTGACGCAGGAACATCGCGAAGAGCCCGAACATACCGCCGAGCAGGAAGGGCATACGCCAGCCACATTTTCGGAGTCAGCCCTTGACGCACACCACCTGCCGCAGCGTGTGCACCACCTCGACCAGTTCGCGTTGCGCATTCATCACCGCGTTGATGTCCTTGTAGGCCATCGGAATCTCGTCGATCACGTCGGCGTCCTTGCGGCACTCCACACCCTGCGTGGCGCGGACCTGATCGGCTACGGTAAAGCGCCGCTTCGCCTCGTTGCGACTCATTGTGCGGCCGGCGCCGTGGCTGCAGGAACAGAACGCTTCTTCGTTGCCCAGGCCGCGCACGATGAAGCTCTTCGCCCCCATCGAACCCGGGATGATGCCCAACTGCCCTTTCTGTGCCGACACCGCGCCCTTGCGCGTGATCCATACCTCGGCGCCGAAGTGGGTCTCGCGCTGCACATAGTTGTGGTGGCAATTCACCGCTTCGACTTCAGCGCTGAAGGGTTGGCGGATGACCGTGCGCACAGCGGCGACGACCGCCTGCATCATCAGCACCCGGTTGCGCCGTGCGAAGTCCTGCGCCCAGCCTACCGCTTCCACGTAGTCGTCGAAGTGCGTGCTGCCTTCGTTGAAGTAGGCGAGGTCGCGGTCGGGCAGGTTGGCAATGTGCTGCCGCATATCGGCTTGCGCAAGTTCGATGAAGAGGTTGCCGATCGCGTTGCCGACCCCGCGCGAACCCGAATGGAGCATGAACCACACCTGGTCGGCCTCATCGAGACAAACCTCGATGAAGTGGTTGCCGGTGCCCAGCGTGCCAAGGTGCTTGTGGTTGTTGGTGCGTTCCAGGCGTGGGTACTTCTCGGTGATGCGCCTGAATCCGGCCTGGAGTTCGGTCCACATCGCGTCCACCGCCTTTGGCGGCGTCTCCCACGCTCCCGGATCGCGCCGGCCGGGCGCTCGCCCATGCGGCACGGCGCGCTCGATCGCGCTGCGCAGACCGTGCAGATTCGTCGGCAGATCGGCGGCGGTGAGCGTGGTGCGTACCGCCATCATGCCGCAGCCGATATCGACACCGACCGCCGCTGGAATGATCGCGCCGCGCGTCGGGATCACGCTGCCGATCGTTGAGCCCTTGCCCAGATGCACGTCCGGCATTACCGCGAGGTGGCGGAAGATGAAGGGCATCTTCGCGGTGTTCATCAATTGCTTGCGCGCGTCCTCCTCGACCGGCACGCCGTCGGTCCACAGCTTGATCGGGCGGCCGTTGACCACCTCAAGGATCTGATGCGTCACGTTCAGCTGAGCAGGCGTTTGAGGTACTTGCCGGTATGGCTGATCGGGTGGGCAGCGACGGCTTCGGGCGGCCCGGCGACGAGGATGCGACCACCACCACCGCCGCCTTCCGGGCCGAGATCGATCAGCCAGTCGGCGGTCTTGATCACGTCCAGGTTGTGTTCGATCACGACGATGGTGTTGCCGTGGTCGCGCAGGCGCGCGAGCACCTTCAGCAGCATCTCGATGTCCTGAAAGTGCAGGCCGGTGGTCGGTTCGTCGAGGATGTAGAGCGTGCGGCCGGTGTCGCGTTTCGACAGTTCCAGCGCGAGCTTCACGCGCTGCGCTTCGCCGCCTGAAAGGGTGGTGGCGCTCTGGCCGAGGCGGATGTAACCGAGGCCCACGTCGAGCAGGGTTTCGAGCTTGCGCGCGACGGTCGGCACCGCGTCGAAGAAGGCATACGCTTCTTCGACGGTCATGTTCAGCACTTCGGCGATGGTCTTGCCGCGGTAGCGGATCTCCAGCGTTTCGCGGTTGTAGCGCTGGCCGTGGCAGACGTCGCAGGGCACGAACACGTCGGGCAGGAAGTGCATCTCCACCTTGATCATGCCGTCGCCCTGGCAGGCCTCGCAGCGCCCACCCTTCACATTGAAGGAGAAACGCCCCGGCCCGTAGCCGCGCTCACGCGAAGCCGGCACGCCGGCGTATAGCTCGCGGATTGGCGTTAGCAGGCCGGTGTAGGTGGCGGGGTTGGAGCGCGGCGTGCGGCCGATCGGCGCCTGGTCGACGCTGATCACCTTGTCGAAGAATTCGAGGCCTTCGATGTCGTCGTAAGGCGCGGGCTCCGCGACCGAGCCGTACAGATGGCGCGCGGCGATCGCGTACAGCGTGTCGTTGATCAGCGTGCTCTTGCCGGAGCCTGAGACACCTGTGATGCAGGTGAATAGCCCCACCGGCAGTTCCAGCGTGACATGCTTGAGGTTGTTGCCGCGTGCGCCACGCAGATATAGCTGGCGCTGCGGGTCGGGCGACTTTCTCTTGCCCGGCAACGCGATCTTGCGACGGCCTGAGAGGAAGGCGCCAGTCGCCGAATCCGGGTGCGCCGCGACTTGCGCCGGTGAGCCGTGCGCGATCACCTGCCCGCCGTGCTCACCCGCGCCGGGGCCCATGTCGACCACGTAGTCGGCGGCGCGAATCGCGTCTTCGTCGTGCTCCACCACGATCACGGTGTTGCCCAGATCGCGCAGCCGCGCCAGCGTGCCAAGCAGTCTATCGTTGTCGCGTTGGTGCAGGCCGATCGACGGCTCGTCCAGCACGTACATCACGCCGGTGAGGCCAGAGCCGATCTGGCTCGCGAGCCGGATGCGCTGCGCTTCGCCGCCCGAGAGCGTATCGGCGCTGCGTTCGAGCGTCAGGTAATCGAGGCCGACGTCGATGAGGAACTGCAGGCGCGCGGAGATCTCGTGCACGATCTTGTCGGCGATTTGCGCGCGATGGCCTTCGAGCTTGAGCGTGTCGAAGAAGTGCTTGCACTCGGCCAGCGCAAGGCGGCCGACCTGCGGCAGCGTGCGATCGCCGATGAAGACGTGGCGCGCCGCTTCGCGCAGGCGCGTTCCTTCGCAGGTGGGGCAGGTCTGGTGGCTGCGGTACTTGGCCAGCTCTTCGCGCACTGCGATCGAGTCGGTCTCGCGGTAGCGGCGTTCCAGGTTCGGCACGATGCCCTCGAAGCTGTGCTCCTTGGTAACGTTGCGACCGTTCTCGGACAAATATTTGAAGGCGATCTTCGTCTTGCCCGAACCGTACAGCACGATCTGCTGAATCTCGGTTGGCAGTTCCTCGAAGGTGGCGTCGATGTCAAAGCCGTAGTGCGACGCGAGGCTCTGCAGCATCTGGAAGTAGAACTGGTTGCGACGATCCCAGCCGCGGATCGCACCACTGGCGAGCGACAGATGCGGAAATGCGACGACGCGCGTTGGATCAAAGAATTCGACCGAACCGAGGCCATCGCACTTGGGGCAAGCGCCGACCGGGTTGTTGAAGGAGAACAGCCGCGGCTCGAGTTCCGCGATCGCGTAGCTGCACACCGGGCAGGCGAAGCGTGCGGAGAACAGGTGCTCCTTGCCGTTATCCATTTCCACCGCCAGCGCACGACCTTCGGCGTGTGCCAGCGCGGTCTCAAAACTTTCGGCCAGGCGCTGGCGCGCATCGGCGCGCACCTTGAGGCGGTCTACGACGATGTCGATCGAGTGCTTGCCGGTCTTTTCGAGTTTCGGCAGTGCATCGATCTCATGCAACGCGCCGTCAATGCGCAGGCGCACGAAGCCCTGTGCGCGCAGCTCCGCAAACATGTCTTCGAAGCTGCCCTTGCGCTCGGTCACCACCGGCGCGAGCACCATCACCTTGGTGTCCTCGGGTAGCGCGAGCACGGTGTCGACCATCTGCGACACGCTCTGTGCCGAGAGTGGCAATTTGTGTTCCGGGCAGTGCGGCTGGCCGGCGCGGGCGTACAGCAGGCGCAGGTAGTCGTGGATCTCGGTGACGGTGCCGACGGTCGAACGCGGGTTGTGGCTGGTCGCCTTCTGCTCGATCGAGATCGCCGGCGACAGGCCTTCGATCAGGTCGACGTCCGGCTTTTCCATCAGCTGCAGGAACTGCCGCGCGTAGGCCGACAGCGATTCGACATAGCGGCGCTGGCCTTCGGCGTAGAGCGTGTCGAACGCCAGCGAGCTCTTGCCCGAGCCCGACAGGCCGGTGATTACCGTGAGTCGGTTGCGCGGGATGTCGAGCGAGATGTTCTTCAGGTTGTGCGTGCGCGCACCGCGGATCTTGATGTCGTCCATGAGCGTTCTTCGATTCCCTTGCCGCGCTTCGGCGCGTCTAGGTGGCAGCGCCGGTGGTTCGGAGCGGCGCCTCGATGTCGGGCAGGTTTTCAAACACCTGCTCGATGGTGGAATGGCGGGTCAATGCGCTACCTTCGGCCAGCAGATGGCTCTTTGCGCAGCAATAGCCAGTGCGGTGTGCGAGCACTTCGGAGGCGCGCAGCGTCACCGGCCCGCTGCGGTAGTCCCAACTGTGGCGGATTTCGTCGCGCACAAATTCGAAGCAACGCCGTGCGATCGCCTCGTCGCCACTACCCGCCTCAACCGCGAGCTGCCGCGCCAGCGCGTGTACGGCCGGTGTTTTCCAATCAATGCTGGCGCTGGACGCGAGGTAGGGGGTCATTCGATGCGCGAACGCGGGGTGGCCGGGAAGGGCAACCTGCTAATATACGCAACTCGCTGATTCAAAGCCATTTTCCTGATGTCTTCCCCGTTCTCCGACCGTATGAGTGCGCAGGAACGCCGCGCCGGCGCCACGCTGGCCGCGATCTTTGCGCTGCGCATGCTCGGGCTGTTCCTGATCCTGCCGGTGTTCTCGGTCTTCGCGAAGACACTGCCGGGCGGGAACGACCTGCAATGGGCCGGGCTGGCGCTGGGCGCCTTCGGCATGGTGCAGGCGATCTTCCAGGTGCCCTTCGGTGTCGCGTCGGACCGCTTCGGCCGCAAGCCGGTGATCGTTTTCGGCCTGCTCATGTTCGCTGCCGGTTGTGCGTTGGCCGCCTGGGCGCCCAATATCGGCTGGATGATTGCGGCGCGTGCGCTGCAGGGTGCTGGCGCGATCTCCGCCGCGGTATCGGCGCTGGCCGCCGACCTCACCCGCGAGCAGCATCGCACCAAGGTGATGGCCATGATCGGTTCGACGATCGGGCTGGTGTTTGCCGTGTCGCTGGTCGCTTCGCCCGCGCTCTATCAGTGGATCGGCATGCACGGCATGTTCCTGCTGACCGGGGCCTTGTCGCTGCTGGCGATCCCGGTGTTGCTGCGCGCGGTGCCGACGCCGCCGCGCATCGAAACCGCGGTGCCGCGGGTGCCGCTGGCCACGGTGCTGACCGAACGCCAGCTGATGCCGCTTCACTTTGGTGTGTTTGCGATCCACATGATCCAGATGGGCATGTTCCTGATCGTGCCGCGCATCCTGGTCGAATCGGAGCACCTGCCGCTGGCCGAGCACTGGAAGATCTACCTGCCGGTGGTGCTGGCTAGTTTCGTACTGATGGTGCCGGCGATCATTTACGCCGAGCGCAAACGCCGGATGCGGCGCGTGCTGTTGGCGGCAATTGCGCTGCTCGCGGCCACGCAACTCGGTTTTCTGTTGGTGCAGGATGCGTTTTGGCCGATCGTTGGCCTGCTGTTCCTGTTCTTCGTCGCATTCAATATTGTTGAGGCCACGCTGCCCTCGCTGGTGTCGCGCATCGCGCCGCCGCAGGCCAAAGGGGCGGCGCTGGGCGTCTATAACACCTCGCAGTCGATCGGCGCGGCGCTGGGCGGCGCGGTGGGCGGGGCGGTGGCTGCCCACTTCGGGGCGCATGCGGTGTTTGCCGGCACCACGCTGTTGGCCTTGATCTGGTGGCTGTGGGCGCGCAGCATTCGCAACCCGCCGCTGCTGACCGAACGTGAGATTGCGATTGATCCGCATATCGAGATCGCCAGCTTCCGCCACGAACTGCTCGCGCTGCCCGGCGTGCGTGAGGCTATCGTCATCCCCGAGCGGCGGATGGCATACTTGAAAATTAACCTTGAGCGCTGGGATGAAGCATCCCTGCGCCGCCTTACTGGAGGGAAAGCCTGATGGCTTCTGTGAACAAGGTGATCCTTGTCGGTAACCTCGGTGCCGACCCGGAGACCCGCTACGCCCCGAGCGGCGACGCGATCTGCAATATCCGTATCGCGACCACCGAAACCTGGCGCGACAAGGCGACCGGCGAAAAGAGGGAAGCGACCGAATGGCACCGCGTTGTGTTTTTCGGCAAGGTCGCGGAAATCGCCGGCCAGTACCTGAAAAAGGGCTCGTCGGTCTATATCGAAGGCCGTCTGCAGACCCGTAAGTGGCAGGACAAGGAAGGTCGTGACCAGTACACGACCGAGATCCGCGCCGACCAGATGCAGATGCTCGGCGGCCGCCCCGGTGGTGAGGGCGGCGGCTCGCGCGGCGGGTACAACAGCGGCGGCGACGACTACAACCAGGCACCGGCTCCGCGCGGCGGCAATCAGGGCGGCGGCAATGCACGCCCGCAATCGCGTCCGGCCCCGGCGCCACAGGCTCCGGCCGGCGGAAACACCTTCGGCGATTTCGACGACGACATTCCCTTCTGATACGCGTCGGCAAATTCGTAGCTTGAAAAGAAAAAGCCCTGAGAAATCAGGGCTTTTTGCTGTGTGGCATCGGGGCGCCAGAGTCGGTGGCGAGCAAGCTGTCGAGTGCTTCCTGAATATCAAGGCTGCCCTCCCCGGAAAGGCGCGATGAAGCAAAAGAAAACGCCCCGCAGCGGCGGGGCGTTTATCCGCTCGGCCAGCGGTGGCTGGCCGATGCGACGGTCAATTACTTGTTGACCGCGGCCTTCAGCTTGGCGCCGGCGCTGAACGTCGGGGCCTTCGATGCGGCGATCTGGATCGCTTCGCCGGTCTTCGGGTTGCGGCCGGTGCGGGCGGCACGCTTGCTGACCGAGAACGAGCCGAAGCCAACCAGGGAGATTTCGTCGCCGGCGGCGAGGGTTTCGGTCACGACATCCAGCAAGCCGTCGAGGGCTTTGGCGGAGTCGGTCTTGGTGAAGCCGGTCTTGGCGGCCAGCGCATCGATGAGTTCGGATTTGTTCATGATTCGGGTTCTTTTCCGGGTTATGTGAAAAGCGTGTGGCCACGCCGGAAGGGGATGTTATCCCATGGCGGCGCGAAATGGCGTTGCAAAGCCTGAAAACCTTGGGTTTGGTAAGAAAAAAGCGTGTCAAGCGTTTGCCGGGCGGGCCAGCCCGCGCCAGCGGCGAATCCCTTGCACGCTGCGACGCAAGTTTATGCCAAATACGCGGCGGAACGGCCATCCGCCGCGATCGCTGCCCAACACCACCCATTGTGCCATTTGCTGCTCGCCATCTTCGGTCTGGACTTTGCATCAGCCGTCACGCACCGGTGCAGCGTTGGCGGGGAGCCATCTGGTTGGTCTCGGCTGCGCACATATGCCTTCATCGGGCTTGCCAGCGTTTGGATTCGGCGATCCCAGCGTGTTTGCCATTGCAGGCGGTTCGCCGCCGCTTTTCTAGCATAGCGACAGGCTGCGGGCGCGCTTGAGCTCGCCGTGCCGGTTCAGCTGGCGTCTGGGACGATCGCCTTGCGGGTCGTTGGCTTGTGGCGGTTGCCGCCGTTGCGCACTGCAATCCGGTCGTAGCGGATATGAGCCTGAATCACCTTGCGCTCACGCGGTGCGGCGCTGAAGGCGTCGATCAACAGTTCGCGGCACGCCATCGCGCGGTCGGTATTCCAGTCGCTGTCGAGTGCATCGAGTGCCTCTGCGAGCGCTTGCAGCAGCCGTGCGGTGGCCTCCGGATCCGCTCCGGTACCGGGCGGGGGCATCGCGTTCGGCGGCGCTGCATCCGGCGGCGGTGCGGTGGGCTTGATGCGCCCGAGGCGGCGCCTGAGGCTCGCGTCGAGCTTTTCCGGGTCTCCTTCGATGCGCTCGGCAACCTTCAATGCATCTTCATCGCGACCGTTCTCGATGCAGACTTCCGCAAGGTCGACTGAAATTGAGACCGCAATCTGCGGCGTCGCCGCGTGGATCGACAGCGCCCGGTCGATCGCGGCGCTTGCAGCCTCCAACTGGCCTTCGTCGCGCTGCAACCGTGCTTCGGCGACATCGGCAGCGATGAGCCCGTCGGCCGTCTCCGCATGGGTCTGGCGCATGGCTTTGAGGCGTTCGCCGGCTTCCTTGCGGGTGCTTTCGCCGACCAGATTCTTCAACAAGGTCAAATAGTCGTCGATCTTGGTACGTGCGCTCTTCTGCGTTCGGTCGACCACCTTGCGCATCACGCTGGCGGCGCGTTCGCGGTTGCCCGTTTCCGAGGCGAGTTTGCCCAGATGGCGCAGCCGTTCAAGGTTGGCGGGCGAGAGCGCGTCAGCACGCTCCAGGTAGTCCATCGCTGCGGCCAGGTCGCCGCGCTGTTCATGCGTGCGGGCGAGAAAGTCGTATACCGAGAGGTACTCAGGGCATTCGAGGTTGAGTTTTGCCGCTTCGTCAGCGGCCGCGTCAAGCTGGCCGCGTTTCTGCAGCACCATCGCGTAGCCCATGCGCGCCCAGGGCACGGCGCGCTGGGTGGATACGCTGGTGTAGATCTCGGCGGCTTCATCGATGCGATCCAATGCGAGCAAGGCTTCCGCCTTGATCCGTTGCGCATCGAGCGTGTGGTGGCCGTTGCCCGAGATCACCTTGTCGCAGGCGGTTACCACGCCGGCGTAGTCGTGCTCCGCCAGCTTCGCGAAGACCTCCTTCAGGATTTTCTTTTTCATCAGCGCAGCCATCACCCGATGGCTCAGCTCATTGGCCGAGAAGGGTTTGATCAGGTAGTCGTCGGGCGCGAATTCCACCGCCGAGATCACGCGCTTGTATGTACGCTCGCCGGTGACGATGATGAACACGGACGATAGGGGCAGCAGGCTTTGGTAGCGCAGATCTTCGAGCAGCTCTACGCCGTCTTTCTGGTTATCCAGGTGGTGGTCGC
>JAJZLD010000094.1 GCA_021803785.1 Pseudomonadota bacterium
CTGCTGAGTGCGCTGGTGGCGGCGCTGGGTGGTGATGGCAATGCGTATAACGAACGTAGCGGCCGCTGGACGGCGGACGAGGTCGAGGCTTCGCTTGCGGTCGACGACAGCAGCGTTGAAGCGTGGCGCGAGAGGATAGAAACTGCGGGCGCTTCACCATTGCGGGCGTTGCCGGTGGTGCCGGAAGGCGCGGAGCCAAATTATTCGCCGTGGTACACGCTCAAGGTGAGTTGTGTGGCCGATCCGGGCGATGCCGAGTTCTGCCTTATCCGTGTCGACCTTGTCACCCACACGCGCAAGGAGAACGGCAAGATCAGCACGAGCAGCGCTACCGTGTCGAAGCTTCGCTTTCTCGCACCGGACGACTATCGCGCCTTGGTTGCGCACCTGAGGGGGCAGACGCAGGAGGCGAGTGCGCAGCCCAATGTAGAAGGCGATGCGCCTGCCGATCCGCCCGAACTGATGGCAGCGATTGCGGCGCTGCAGGCGGAGCGTTTCGAGGAGGCGCTTGCGCTGGCTGAGCCGCATATCGGTGCGACCGCGATCGCACTGAAAACCGATGCGCTGCGTGTTTGCGGACTGGCGGCGTCGCGTCTCGAACGTTGGGGTGAGGCGCATGCGCATTTTTTGGCGCTGTTTGCGCTTGAAACGACCGCTCACAACGCGCTGCAGGTGGCGACGACGGCGGCGATGAGCGGGCGCATCAGCGAGGGCAGAACGTGGTTCGACCGTGCTTGGACGCTCAACCTCGAATCGCATGAAATTCCCCCTCCGACGATGCATACAAGCTATGCCACGGCGCTCGCCAACGCCGGTCACCCAGGCGAAGCACTCGCGAGCGTCGAGTGGCTACGCGACGTGTATCAGAGCCTGCCGAGCACGGACGCGACCTTTCTTCACCTGCGTCATTTGCCGTTCTTCAGCGCATTCCTTGAGAAGAGCCTGCCGGTTCTGCGTGCACGCCTGAGCGATGCTGACGTGGTGGCGTGGTACCAGGTGATGCGGGCACATCTGGACGAGGACGGCCGTCAAGCGCTAGATGCACATATTGCTTCGATCGAAGCCTGAGACGCAGATGTGGCCATTGCATTCAGGCGGTCGAGGCCGCCTGAATGCCGCGATGTCGAGGCGCTGCGGCTGGGCTCAGCGCACCGCCGGTATCGCCGCCACCACCGCCGTCAGCAGCTTCCAGCACTTTCCCACCGACTCGATGTTGACCCGTTCACCCGGTGCGTGTGCGCCGCGGATATCGGGGCCGAAGGAGATGATGTCGAGGTCGGGGTATTTGGATTTGAGGATGCCGCATTCCAGCCCTGCGTGAATCACTTTGACGGCCGCGGGGCCGGTGGAGAATTCGTGCTGGTAGACCCTCTGGAATAGTTTGAGCAGGTCGGAATCGGGGTTGGGTGCCCAGCCCGGATAGCCGCCTTCGGTCTGCACCGCGGCGCCGGCGAGTAGGAAGAGGCTTTCGATTTCGGCGGCGAGCGCCTGAACGCCGGAATCCAGCAGTGAGCGCACCATCAGGTTTGCAAAGCCCTGGCCGTCAGCGATCTTGACCACGCCGAGATTGTTCGAGGTTTCGACGACGCCGGCGACGCGCTGGCTCATGCGGCGCACGCCATGCGGCGCGGCGTGCAGTGCGGCGAGGATGCGTTGCTGGTCGGTGGCGTCGATAACTTGTTGGGCGAGGCCGTTCGCGGGGCCGAAGCGGACGCTGACGCCGTCATCCACGCCGGCGAGTTCGCCGCGAAATAGCAGACCGTAGTCTTCGACTTGGCTGGCAACGCGCTCGGCTTGGGCGATCGGCAAGGCGATCCGCGCACGGGCCTCGCGCGCGAGGGCATTGCGGGCGCTACCGCCGTCGAGTTCGACCAGCCGGACGTCCTTGCCGAAGCGGCCTTCCAGCCCGCGCAGCAAGCGCACCAACAACTTGATCGCGTTGCCGCGCTCGAGATGGATATCGACGCCGGAATGCCCGCCACGCAGGCCGCCGACTTCGATTTCATAGCAGGCGAAGCCTTCGGGTAGCGCTTCGAAGGCGTAGGTGAAGCTCACGTTAACGTCGATGCCACCGGCACAGCCGAGGTAGAACTCGCCCCATTCCTCGGTGTCGATGTTGATCATCAGACTGCCTTGCAGCAGACCGGGCTCCAGGCCCAGCGCACCGCCCATGCCGGCCTCTTCGTCCACCGTGAGCAGGACTTCGAGCGGCGGATGAGGCACGTCGCTGGATTCAAGCAGGGCAAGTGCGAGCGCTACGCCGATGCCGTTGTCGGCGCCTAGCGTGGTATTTGGCGCGACTAGCCAGCCGTCTTGCAGTTCGGCGCGGATCGGGTCGCGGTGGAAGTCGTGTTCGGTGGCGTGGTTCTTCTGGCACACCATGTCGAGGTGCCCTTGCAGCACGACACCGGGCCGGTCTTCCATGCCGTGTGTTGCCGGCTTGCGGATGATCAGGTTGCCGGCAGCGTCCACGTGTGTCGCCAGCCCGCGTGTCTCTGCCCAGCTGCGGATCGCATCGCGCAAGGGCCCTTCGTGTTTGGAGGGGCGCGGCGTGTTGAGCAGGGTCGAGAAGTGGCGCCAGACGGCGGCGGGTTCGAGTTGGTCGAGTGCGGGCATCGCGGGTCCTGGATTCGGTCTGTGTGCCAGCGCGAACCACTCGGCGGGTAGCCGGGGAACGCGCAGCGGTGGTGCCGGCGCGCGCTGTGCGCGGCGCTTCGGCGGCCGGCCCGGTCGGGCAGGCGCTGCATGGTAGCCCGGCGGCGCACGGCCGGCGACAGTCGGTGCGACGGCTGACCGGTAGAATTGCGACATTCGGCTTTGGCGAGGGAGTAGAGGATGTCTTTCGTGACTGCGCAGGGGCAGGGGGTGTTCGCGATCGATTCGGGCTATGTGCGGCCGATGCTCGATGCGATTCACCTGGTCGTGTCCGATGACGGGCGTGCCGCGCTTGTCGACACTGGCACCGTCCATGCCGTGCCGCGCGTGCTCGATGCGCTGGCGGCGCATGGCCTGGCGCCGGAGTCGGTCGACTGGATCTGCCTCACGCATGTGCATCTGGACCATGCGGGCGGCGCTGGTGCGCTGGCGCGTGTGCTGCCCAAGGCCAAGGTGGCGGTTCATGCGCGCGGCTCGCGCCACATGGCGGACCCGTCCAAGCTCTGGGCAGGTACCGTTGCGGTCTACGGCCAGGCCAACGCCGAGGCCTTGTATGGCGAGCTGGTCGCGGTGCCCGAGGCGCGCATCGTTGAGGTGGGCGAGGGCGACTCGGTGCGTTTCGGTTCGCGGGTGTTCCATGTGCTCGACACGCCGGGCCATGCGAAACACCACGTCTGCTACCACGACCCCGCGAGTCAGGGCATCTTCACCGGTGACACCTTCGGCCTGACCTATCGCGAGATGGATGGTGCCGACGGTCGCGCCAATATCTTCGCCACCACCACGCCTGTGCATTTCGACCCGGCCGCGCTGCATGACTCGATCGATCGCCTGCTCGCCTTGCACCCCGCCTGCATCTACCCCACGCATTACAGCCGCAGCGCCGATGTGCCGCGGCTCGGTGCGACGCTGCATCGGTTGATCGATGCCCATGTGCAGGCCTGCGACGGCATCGACCCAACCGCTGCCGATGCCCATGCAGTGCTGGTGAAGCGGCTTGAAGCGATCGCGCTGGCCGAGGCTGAGTCGGCCGCCTGGGGCGTGCAGGGCGAAGCGGCGCTGCAGTTGCTCGAAGGCGATCTCGATCTCAACGCGCAGGGGCTGCTCGTATGGCTGCAGACGCGAGCGCAATGAAGGCCGACGCCCCATTGCCGCAGACCGAAGCGCCGGATCTGGACCGCCGCTTCGGCGGTGTCGCGCGCCTGTATGGCGACGAGGGCCGTGCGCGCCTCGCCGCGGCCCATGTGTGCGTGATCGGCGTTGGCGGTGTGGGCACCTGGGCGGTGGAAGCGCTGGCGCGCAGCGCGGTCGGCGCGATCACGCTGATCGACCTGGATGTGATTGCCGAATCCAACGCCAACCGCCAACTGCACGCGCTGGACCCGGATTGGGGGCTTGCGAAGGTCGATGCGATGGCGCGCCGCATCCGCGCGATCAACCCGGCCTGTCGCGTGACGACCGTGGATGATTTCGTCACCGCCGACAACCTCGCGCAGCTCGTGACCGGCTTCGATCATGTGATTGATGCGATCGACAGCGTGCGCGTGAAAACCGCGCTGGCCGCCCATTGCGTGGCGCAGCGGCTGCCGCTGGTGATCTGCGGCGCCGCGGGCGGCCAGATCGATCCGACCCGCGTGGCGGTGGATGACCTCTCGCGCACCGTGCAGGACCCGTTGCTCGCCAAGGTACGCAGCAACCTGCGCAAGCAGCACGGTTTTACGCGCGATCCGAAGAAGAAGTTCGGCATCCGCGCGGTGTATTCAACCGAAGCGCTGCGTTACCCTGAAGCCGCCTGCGCGCCTGATGCGGCCGGGCCGCAGGGGCTCAACTGCGCGGGCTTTGGCTCCAGCGTGTGTGTGACCGCAAGTTTCGGCTTCTTCGCCGCGGCGGAAGTGATCAATGCGCTCACCGCGGCCAAACCATGAACCCCTCGCCCGGAGCAAAGCCATGAGCACTGCCATCCTGCTGTTCGCCCACGGCGCACGCGATCCCGAATGGGCTCGGCCGCTTGAAAAGCTGGCGACTGCGGTGCGCGCGCTGCGCCCGCAAGTGACGGTGCAGCCCTGTTTCCTGGAATTCATGTCGCCGGATCTCGCCACCGCGATCGACAGCGCCGTGGCGGCCGGGGCCTTGCGGATCGAGGTGGTGCCCGTGTTCCTGGCTGCCGGCGGTCATGTGAAGCGCGATCTGCCGGCCATGCTGGACGCGGCCCGCGCGCGCCACCCGGGGGTGACGATCGTGCTCTCCGGCGTGCTGGGCGAGGCCGAGTCCGTGATCGCCGCGATGGCCGCCCACGTTGTTGGGCTCGCCGGCTAGCCACGCCTGCTCAAGCACTGCCGGCGCCTGCCGTAGACCCGCAAGGGAGGAGGCGCGCTGCACCGTTCGGCGGCGCACTGCCATCGCGCAAGCGTGAATACACAACTGGGCAACGAAGGCAGTGGTTTGATCGAAGCGGGCACGCGGCGTTCGCTGCTGCCGGCCGTGCTGATTGCCATGGCCGCATTGCTCGCGGGGCTCGCGGTGACGGCCTGGCTGTGGCGTGAGCGGGTTGAGAGCGAACGGGAGGCCTTCGAACGGAACTTCCATGCGAAAGCGCAGGAGGTGATCTCCCGCATGGACACCGACGTCGGCAGCGCGCTGACGATCGCGCGTGCGATGGCGGCGTCGATACGGCTCCTGCCCGCCTTGAGCGCCGAAGATTGGCGCAGCCTCCAGACGGATGTGCAGGTCGATCGCATCGAACCGCCGATCGCTGCGCTGATGCTGGTCGACCTGGCCAGCCCTGAAGCGGGCGATATGCGCCTGCGCTTCGATTACCTGACCAACGCTTCGTCAGGCGCGTTTTCGGCGTCCGACCCGTGGTTGTTGCGACTCGCGCAGAGCGCCAGCGCACGTGCCCTGCTGGCCAACGATGCTGCGGTTGCGACAGGCGGTGACACACGCCCCGGCGGCGTCTCGCTGGCCGTGCTGGCGGTGCCGGTGACGCGCGGATCGGTGTTGCTGATGTTCATCGATGCGCAGCGCTGGCTCAACGCGCGCGGCGCGATCCTCACGCAAGATGCTGCCGTTCGGGCAGTTGAGATTGTCGGTGCCGGGCATGACCGGCTGATTGCCGAGACATCGCACTACCCGCGCGAGGCCGACACCACCGAGGTCGGGGTCTTCACGCTGGGTGAGCAGCGCTGGGCCTTTGAGGTGGCCGCACTGTCGGAGCCGCCGGGCTACCTGGCGCGCCTGGGTCTGTTGGTACCTGGCGTGGTTGCAAGCCTGGCGCTCGCAGCGGTGCTGTTTTCGCTTGCCGCGCGAAAGGAGCTCGCGGATCGCGTGGTGGCGCGGGTGCGGCGCGATCTTGCCGACACCGAACGCCGTTTCGAGCGCGCTGTGGCCGCAAGCGAAGACGGTATCTGGGAGTACCAGCGGGCCTGCGGGCGCTGGCTGCTGTCGCCGCAAGCGTGCGCAATGCTTGGGCTCGCGCCGCGGCGCGAAGGCTTCCGGCTGGCCGCGCTGATCGCGCGGGTGCTGCGGGAGGATCGTGCTGCACTGGTTCGCGCCTTGCGCGAAGCGGCCGCCTCGCGGGGTGCGCTCGATGTTGAATGCCGTGTGCAGGCGCAGGACGGCGGCATCCGCTGGATCCGCGTGCGCGGTCAGGCCTGCGCACCGGAGCGTGGCAATGAAGGTTCCGTGATTGGCGCGCTGTCGGACGTAAGCCTGCACCGCAGCCTGGCCGAGCACCTATCGCATCAACAGGCCTTCCTGTCGCGGGTGCTCGATGTGGTGCCGGTGCCGATTGCCGTCAAGGCGCGCGACGGCGAGATCCAGTTGGTCAACAAAGCGTTCGAGCGGGCGTTTGGGCTCGCCCGCAGCCTGACCATCGGCCGCACCACGGCGGAGGTTGCAACGCCTCAGGTCGCATCGCAGATGGCGGCGCTGGAAGCGATGCTGTGCCGCCCAGGCGACTCGGCCGAAGCGCGCATGTGGCTGGAGCTGCCGGCCGGGCATCGGCATCTGCGCGTAGCGCGCACGCTGTGCGAGGGCGCCGACGGCCGTGACATGGTGGTGGCCAGCTATGTGGACATCACGGACGAAACCCACGCCGAAGCGCGTGAGGTCGCCTTCCGCAATTACCTGCAAGGCCTCATCAACGCGATGCCGCATGCCTTCTTCGTCAAGGATGCGAACTCGCGCTTCATCATGGTCAACCCGGCCTTCTGTCGCATGTATGAGCAGGACGGGGCCGAGGTGATTGGCAAGACCCCGTTCGAGGTCTACAGCGATCAGGCGCTGGCGGCGTCACAGTTCGAGGACGATCAACTGGTACTCGCCGGCGGCGAGATCCGTGGTCGCGAACTGCGCTTCCATACCCCTGCCGGCACTTTGCGCGTGACCCGGGTACACAAGGCGCGCTGCCTCGACCCGGAAGGCAACCCGTTGATCACGGGTGTGGTGACCGACGTCAGCGACCTGGTGGCCGCACAGGAAGGCCAGCGCGAGGTGATCGAGCGGCTCAATGCCCTCTATCGCAATGCGCCGTTCGGACTGGCCCTGGTCGACGAGGCGGGCCGCTTCCTGCAGGCCAATCCGGCCTTCTGCGACATGCTTGAAACCAGTGAAGCCGTGTTGCGCGAACGTACGCTCGATAGCCTGAGCCCGCCGGAACTGCGGCGAGATCACAGAGGGCGGCTGGCGGCCTTGCTCGCGTGCGGCCGACTGGAGCCCTTCGAGACACGCTTCCGCGGCGAATCGTGCGAGATTGCGGTGCGCGTCGCCGGCGCGGGCTTTGGGCATACCCGGCGTGGATTCCAGCTTGCCTGGACGATTGTCGAGGATATCAGTGAGCGCGTGGCCGCAGCGGCAGCACTGGCCGCGTCCGAGCGCCGCTGGCAGTTTGCGCTTGAGGGGGCGGGCGATGGCGTGTGGGACTGGGATCTCACGCGCAATCGTGTCTATTTCTCCCCCCGCTGGAAGGCGATGCTGGGCTACGCGGAACAGGAGATCGGCGACGAGCGGCTCGAATGGGAGTCCCGCGTTCACCCGGATGACCTGCCGGGCGCTCTGGCGCAGATCCAGCAACACCTGTGCGGTGAGACTCGGGTGTATGCATCCGAGCATCGGATGCGCTGCCGCGATGGCAGCTGGATGTGGATTCTCGATCGCGGCCAGATCATCGAGCGGGATAGTGAAGGGCGCGCCCTGCGTTTGATCGGCACCCAAATCGACATCACCGCGCGCAAGGCGGCCGAGGATGCGTTGCGACGCAGCACCGCCATGCTCAGCGCGATCAGCGCCGCGCAAGAATCCTTCATTCGTGCGCCCGATGCGGGGCGCGCGTTCCACGGATTGCTCGCCGACGTATTGCATTTTGCCGACAGCGAAATGGGATTCATTGGCGAGGTGGTGCAGCGTGAGGCGGGCAGCGTGCTGAAGATTCACGCTGTCGCGCATGGCGAAAGGAACCTTGCTGCGCAAGCCTTCTATCGTGCTCATGCAAACGATCTGCCGGAGCTCGAAAACCCCGATACCCTGATCGGGGCGGTGCTGCGCAGTGGCGACACGGTGATTGCGAACGATCCGCCGCGCGATCCGCGCGCGGGCGGGTTGCCGCCCGGGCACCCGCCGCTGACAAGCTTTCTCGGGCTGCCGGTGCGATACGGCAAACATGTGGTCGGCGTGGTTGGTGTTGCCAACCGGCCCGGCGGCTATCGTCCCGAGGACTGCGCTGCGCTCGAACCGCTGCTGCGCACCTTCGGCGAGATCATCAATGCGCGGACCACCGAACTTGCCCGTCGTGCGGCGGAGGCGGAGCTGGCCCAGCATCGCGATCGCCTCGCCGAGCTGGTGCGCGAGCAGACGGCAGACCTCGTCGCCGCCAAGGAGAGCGCCGAAGCGGCCAACGAGGCCAAGAGCGCCTTCCTGGCCAACATGAGCCACGAACTTCGCACGCCGCTGCATGCGATCCTGTCCTTCGCGCGGCTGGGCGACGCCAAAGTCGGGCGTGCGGCGGAAGATCGGCTGCGGGAATACTTCCAGCGCATCGCAACCAGCGGTGAGCGCCTGCTCAGCCTGCTCAACGACCTGCTCGATCTGGCCAAGCTGGAGTCCGGCCACATGCGTATCGAGCTCTCGGCCGTGCGGCTCGAGGCGCTGGTTCGCGACACGATCGCTGAGTACGAAGCCTGGTTTGCCGCCAAGCACCTGCAGGTGGATGTCCGCCCTGCCTCGGGCGCGCTGGTCGCCTGGGCGGACCCGGTGCGCTTCGGCCAGGTGCTGCGCAACCTGCTTTCCAACGCGGTGAAGTTCTCGCCCGACGGCGGCTCGGTCCGGCTGGTGCTTGAGCCGGCGACGCTGCATGGCCCGGGCGGTGTCGAAATTGATGCGGTCGAACTGAGCGTGCGCGACGACGGCATCGGTATTCCGGAGTCCGAACTCGAAACCGTGTTCGACAAGTTCGTCCAGAGCAGCAAGACGCACACCGGCGCAGGTGGCACTGGTCTGGGCCTCGCAATTTCCAGAGAGATTGTTGCCGCCCATGGCGGCGTGATCTTCGCTCGCAACAATCCTGATGGCGGCGCGACCTTCGTCGTGCGCCTGCCCGCTGTCAGGGATCTGCCGAAGGAGTAAGCATGTCCCGCTCGCGCATCCTGGTCGTCGACGATGAGCCCTTCAACCTGGAGATCATCTGCGACTACCTTGAAGACTGCGACTACGACCTGGTGACGGCGCAGGATGGTGCCAGCGCGCTGGCGCATCTCGAGGACCCGGCGCAGCGCTTCGACGTGCTGGTGCTGGACCGCATGATGCCGGGCATCAGCGGCATGGATGTCTTACGGCGCGTGAAGCAGCACGAGCGCCTCAAGGCGATCCCGGTGATCATGCAAACCGCCGCAGCAACGCCCGATCAGGTGCGCGAAGGCCTGGCCGCCGGCGCCCACTACTACCTGACCAAGCCTTTCGAATGCGATTCGTTGCGCGCGGTGATCGGCACCGCGCTGGATGACCAGCGGCGGCGCGCCGAACTTACGGATCGCATCCATGAGCATGTGGTCGCCATGCAGATGATCGACCGGGTGGAGTTCTCGGTGCGCACATTGGAGGAGGCGGCCGCGGTGGCGACCACGGCGGCTCTGGTTTGCCCGCGCCCCGAGGCGGTGGCGATGGGCCTTGCCGAACTGCTGGTCAACGGGGTTGAGCATGGCAACCTTGGAATCGACTTCGAGGCCAAGGGCGCACTGAAGGAATCCGGCACCTGGGCAGACGAGGTGCGAAAACGGCTCAGCGCGCCACAGAACCTCGCCAAGCGGGTGCGGCTCACGGTGCAGCGCGATGGTGCGCGCTGGCACTTTCATGTGCGCGACGACGGGCCGGGTTTCGACTGGCAACGTTTCATCGAACTGGATCCGTCACGGGCGTTTGCGCCGAACGGCCGCGGCATCGTGCTGGCGCGGCAGATCGCGTTTGACGAGTTGCGCTACGACGGCTGCGGCAACGAAGTGCATGCCTGGTGCAGCGCCGGCACGGAGGTGGGCGAATGAGTGCCTGCAACGGAATCCCCGCGGGGGCATGCCGCGTTCTGGTTGCTGACGACACTGCTGCCAACCGTACCCTGGTCCGCGCCTACCTGAGCCGGCTCGGCTTTGAAGTGCTGCTTGCAGAGAACGGCGAGCAAGCGCTGGAGATCTTTGCGCGCGAGCGCATCCGGAC
>JAJZLD010000095.1 GCA_021803785.1 Pseudomonadota bacterium
CTCTTGCTCGTGGTCATGGTTTGTCCTCTTCAAAGGTCAAGGTCGATATTCACAATCAACCTCTTACCATGACCACCCCTCTCTACAAGCCGCTCCGGGCTTTTGCACACTAATCAGAACACTACCCGATGCGGCTGGCCGGTTGAGTCGGCAGCCGTGTCAGCACATCCTTGAGATAGGTATAGGGGTTATGCCCGTTGAGGCGTGCCGATTGCACGAGACTCATCACGGCGGCGGCGCGCTGCCCAGCGCGCAGGCTGCCGGCAAAGAGCCCGTTCTTTCTCCTCAGCGCGATCGGCCGGATCGCGTTCTCAGCGGAATGCAAGTCCGTGACCGGGCGTCCATTCCAGCCACGCGGCCTTGTCGCGCCAATCCTGCAACACCCAGCGTTTGCACGCTTTGCCGTCGACGATGTGTGTGTGGCAGGCGGGGCGATGGGTGTGGCCGTGAATGAGGTCGATCTGGCCCGCTGCGCGAATTGCCGCCTCAACTGCGCCGAGGTTTACATCCATGATCTCAATGTCCTTGTCCTGCTTTGCGCGCTCACTCTTCATGCGGATTTCCGCAGCGAGCGCGAGTCGTTCCTCAAGGGGCTTTGCCAGCACCGCGGCTCGCCATTTCGGGTTGCGCACCATCGCACGGAACTGCTGATACGCGACGTCGTCGGTGCACAGCGCGTCGCCGTGCATTAGGACGTAGCGGGTGTCGCCCAACGACAGCACGTAGGGCTCCTCGATCAGGGTCGCACCTGCGGCCTCGGCGAAACCGCAATCGAGCATGAAATCGCGGTTGCCTTGCATGATGTAGATCTTCGTTCCGTTCCGTGCCAGCGCGGCGAGTGCCTGAGCAATGCCACGTGCGGCGGGATCGACCAGAGCGTCGTCACCTGGCCAGGCGTCGAACAGATCCCCGAGGATATACAGCGCATCGATACCGCGCGCGGGGCCTCCGATGTAGCGCAGGAAGGCGGCCGCAACCAGGGGGTGCTTCGGACTCAAGTGGAGATCCGAGATGAAGTGAATCATGTTGGCAACCGCTCGCTGTCAGACGACTTCAGCGCGTTCGATGACGATGTCTTCGTTGGGCACGTCCTCGAAGAAGCCGCGACGGCCGGTCTTGACGGCGCGGATCTTGTCCACGACGTCCATGCCATCGACGACTTTACCGAACACGCAGTAGCCCCAGCCGTGCAGATCCGGAGAGCGGTAGTTCAGGAATTCGTTGTCGGCAACGTTGATGAAGAATTGGGCGGAGGCTGAATGCGGCGCCTGGGTGCGAGCCATGGCGATGGTGCCGCGCTCGTTCTTGAGGCCGTTATTGGCTTCATTCTCGATCGATTCACGGGTTGGCTTCTGCTGCATGTCCGGGGTCATTCCGCCGCCTTGCACCATGAAGCCATCGATGACGCGATGGAAGATCGTGCCGTTGTAATGGCCGGACTCGACGTACTCGATGAAATTCTTGACCGTCTTCGGCGCCTTCTCGGCGTCGAGTTCGAGCGAGATAACGCCGAGTGAGGTATGCAGTTTGATCATGTTGGATTTCCTGTTGGGCCGAGATTTGGATCGGGTTAGTGCTTGGCTGCCGAGGGGATGACCCGGCGAGCCGAGCTGATTACAACGGGCTTGAGCGGCACGTCACGTTGGCCGGCGACAATACCGGTCTGAACCGTTTCCATCTTGCGGACGGTATCCATGCCTTCGATGACTTTGCCGAACACGGCGTAGCCCCAACCGTCGAAGGACGGATAGTCGAGCGAAGCGTTGTGCTTGAGATTGATGTAGAACTGCGATGTCGCCGAATTCGGGTCTTGCGTGCGGGCCATGGCCAGTGTCGCGGTCTCATTCTTCAGGCCGTTCTTCGCCTCGTTCTCGATCGGCGCCCGCGTGGGCTTTTCGCGCATGTCGGCGGTTAAGCCGCCGCCCTGCACGACAAACCCGCGGATGATGCGGTGGAAGATCGTGTTGTCGTAATGGCCTGAATCCACGTAGCTCAGGAAGTTCGCCACCGATTTCGGCGCTTTGGCCGGGTAGAGCTCGACGACGAAGGCGCCGAGGTTGGTCTCGATTCGCACCTTTGGATCGTCGCTTTCGGCGGCAACTGTTTGAGTGGCGAAACCGAGCGAAAGCAGGGCCAGCAGAGCGGACATTAACCCACGTCGGACGATCTTCACGCTTGTCCCTCGTACACGATTTTCCATTTCCCGCCTTCTTTGACCCAGTATTGGCGTTTGCTTGCCTGTTGCTTGAGGTTGTTGCTGCGGTAGTCCTGATCGAAAGTCACGACGACCATGTCTTCCTTGCCTGGGCTGCGGAACATGCTGATGTTCTTGAGCCGCACCTGCACCCAGGTCTTGCCCTTGGCAATGGCGCGCTTGCGCGCCGACCACTGCGTGCGGGTTGCATCATCACTCGCGAACTTGTCGGCGTAATGCTGCAGGTAGCGTTCGGTATCGCCACTTTCCCAATCACGCCGCCACGTTTCGATCTGCTTTTGCAGTGCAGAGCGCTCTTGCTGCCAGTCGTCCAGGCTGAGCCATTCCACGTCGTTGCTGATGATTACGGGGGTCAGACCGAGTTGCAGGCGCGATGCGACCGCCTGGAGATCCGCGTTGGCGAGCACGACGCAGCCGTCCGAGGCTTTCGGCGGGCGCGACAAGGTGTCGCTGGGCACCCCGTGCAGCCAAATACCGTGGCCGGCGCGACCTTTCAAACGGTCGTACTCGTTCGGGTAATTGATCGGGAATGCGCCTGATCCGTAGAAGTCGGTGAGCCGCTTTTTTGGCACTTCGGACACGACGTGATAGACGCCCAGCGGGGTCCGCTTGTCGCCTTCGCGCGCCTTCTGCGCACCTTCCTTGCCGTGGGTGATGTAGTAGTCGGCCACGAAGCGTGGGCGTCCACGCTCATTGGCGTAGAGGTAAAGGCGTGACTTCTGCGTATCGACAACGATTGCGTACTTCTGGTCTGGCCGCATCTGCAGCAGGTAACGCGGCACATAGTTGTTTGGCGGGCGGTTCCGATACGCCTTGAGTCGAGCGATCGCCTCTTCACGCAGTTCGCTGACCTTCTCGGGTGGTGCCGAGGGGGCATTGCCGAACCCTGAGATCGGCCGGCTGCGCGCGAGCAGCAGATCGCCCCGGATCAGGTGTGCAAGCCGGAAGTTCGGATATACCCGCAGCAGCGACTCGGTGCGCTCCAGCGCGCTGTCCAGCTTGCGATGCTCGATGTCGTCGAAGACCTTCGACAGCGAAGCCTCCGGGCCGCTATCGGAGATCGGGCCCTTCATCGGCTGGGCAGCCGACAAGCCTGCACAGCAGGCGCCAACAACCAGTGCTAATCGCGCTGCGTGGTGGCATAGCTTACGCATCAGCCGCCGACTCGTTCCTGCTGGATTTGCCAGCGGCCATCGCGGCGTACGAGCACCAGCGTCTTGGTGGCGGTGGATTTCAGGTTCGCCGAGTCGTACGACTGGCGGAAGCGAACCGTAGCTTGGTCGTCGGACAGACGGATCAAGAGGTTGTCGGCGCTGACGCTGATCGGACCTGGCTTGGTCAGGCGCGACTCGCGTTCGCTCTCCCAGGCCTTACGCGGTATGCCACCGGGGGTCTTGAAGTCGCGGGCATAGTGGCTCAGATAGCCTTTGACGTCCTTGCGCGACCAGGCGCTCGCCCAGTTGTTCACCATCTTGCGGATGTCGGCTTCTGCCTTGTCGTTTGCGGCCGGTTTTTTGGCTGTAGCAGGTTCGGTGTTCGCGGCTGCAACCGGGGCTAGGGTGGCCGCTGGTTTTTGGGCTTCCACCTTGGCGACTGGAGCCGGCTTGGTTGAGGCCTCGATCAGGTTTAGGCGCAGGCTCCGGAGCGCTCGTAACCGGAGGCGTCGGTTTCGCCAGGGCGGCGGCGACGGGCGTCTTTGTGAGAGGCGCAGGGCTGGCCGCAGCGATCTGAACTGGTTTGCTGGTGGTCGGTGCCGTGCGTGCGTTGCGCGTGGAACTGCCCATCAGGTCACGAATCATGGCGAGCTTGGTCTGCGCCTGGGTGTTCGCTGAGTCCAGTTGCAGGGCCTTGTCGTAGGCCTGGCTCGCAAGCTTTGCATATACGTCGCCAAGGTTCTCGTGCGCGGTGGCATACGCCGGATGTGTGCGGATCGCGAGCTCCAGCGCAGCCTTCGCTTTTTCGTACTGACGCTGCGATGCGTAGATCACCGCAAGGTTGTTGTATGGTTCGGGCAGCTCGGGATAGTCCTCGGAGAGCTTTTGATACACAGCCGCCGCGTCGTTGAGACGGTTCATCTCGGTCAAGATGACGCCCTTCGTGAAGCGCGCCTGGGCATCCTTGGGGCGTACAGCGAGGATTTGGTCGACTTTTTCCAGTGCAGCCGCTAATTGGCCCTGCTTTATGTTCGCTTGAACCTCCGTGAGCGTCGGCTCCGCGGCGGCGGGCAAGGCGCACGCCAGCAGCATGGCGGCTGCCAAGGCGTTCAGGGGCGTGCGGAAAGGGCGAAAATTCATTGTGCTAACATCCTACGAGCAAGGCGCGACGCGCCTGTTCCAACCCACCATTCTATCAACAAGCCCCGTAACGCGGGGGCCGCGGCGACCGCCGGATCCGGCGGTGCATGCACGGACACCATTCATGCTTACGATCTACAACTCGCTCACCCGTCAGAAGCAGAAATTTACCCCGATCGAACCCGGCAAGGTCCGCATGTACGTATGCGGCATGACGGTGTACGACTTGTGTCACCTGGGGCATGCGCGCTGCTTCATTGGCTTTGACGTGGTGCAGCGCTGGTTGCGGGCGTCGGGTTATGAACTGACCTATGTGCGCAACATCACCGATATCGACGACAAGATCATCCGCCGTGCTCAGGAAAACGGCGAGCCGATTGCCGCGCTGACCGAGCGCATGATCGCCGAGATGAATGCCGACTTCGGCGCATTGGGCATCGAACGGCCGGATATCGAGCCGCGCGCAACCGACTATGTGCCGCAGATGCTCGAGATCATCGGCGAACTGGAGACCAAGGGCCTCGCATATCAGGCCGACGATGGCGATGTGAACTTCGCAGTGCGCAAGTTTCCAGGCTACGGCAAGCTTTCTGGCAAGTCGCTCGACGACCTGCGGGCTGGCGAGCGTGTTGCGGTCGACTCGTCCAAGCGTGATCCGCTCGATTTCGTTTTGTGGAAGGCCGCGAAAGAGACCGAGCCGGCCGATACTAAATGGGCCTCGCGTTGGGGCAAGGGCCGCCCGGGCTGGCATATTGAATGCTCGGCGATGAGCAGCGCCATTCTTGGCAAGACGCTGGATATCCATGGCGGGGGCCCTGATCTGGCGTTTCCGCATCACGAGAACGAGATTGCGCAGAGTGAGGGGGCGCACAACTGCACGCTGGCAAACGTCTGGATGCATGCTGGTGCGCTGCGCGTGGATAACGAGAAAATGTCGAAATCGCTCGGCAACTTCTTCACCATCCGTGAAGCGCTGAAGCAGTACGACGGCGAAGTGATCCGTTTCCTCGTAGTGCGCTCGCACTACCGCAGCCAGATCAACTACTCGCCGGATCTTCTGGCGGACGCCAAGCACGCATTGGCGCGACTCTACACCGCTTTGCGCGATGTGCCCGCCGCGGATGTCGCGATCGACTGGAATGATGCACACGCGGCGCGCTTCAAGGCGGCAATGGATGACGACTTCAATACATCCGAAGCGGTGGCCGTGCTGTTCGAACTGGCGAGCGAGGCCCAGCGAGGGCGCGACCCCAAGGTTTCGGGCTTGCTCAAGGCCTTGGCAGGCGTGTTGGGGCTTCTGCAGCGTGATCCAGTCGCCTTCCTGCAGGGCGCGACCGCGGCGGATGGCCTGAGCGCCGAGGCCATTGAGCAACTCATCGCCGATCGTGCTGCCGCGAAGAAGGCGAAAAATTTCGCGGAATCTGACCGGATTCGCGACGAACTCAAGGCCGCCGGCGTGGTGTTGGAGGATTCCGCGCAAGGCACGACTTGGCGCCGCGCCTAGTTCAGCTGCGGGAATGAAAAAGGGCGGCTCTAGGCCGCCCTTTTTGCTGCCTGAAAGCTCAGTTAGCGCCGCTGGATCACCACGCTACCAATCGAGTAGCCGGCGCCGAACGAGCAGATTACGCCCAGATCACCCTGCGCCAGATCCTCGTGGTGCAGGTGGAACGCAATGATCGAACCTGCCGAAGCCGTGTTTGCGTACTGGTCGAGAATCACCGGCGCCTCATCGAACGTGGCGTCACGCTCAAGTAGACGGCGCGCGATCAACTGGTTCATTGACAGGTTGGCCTGGTGCAGCCAGAAACGGCGTACGCCGGCTGGGGTGTGGCCGAGGGCCGACAGATGGGTGCTGATGTGTTCTGCTGCCATCGGGCTGACTTCCTTGAACACCTTGCGCCCCTCCTGGCGGAACAGCTTGTCGCGTCCGTTGGGATCGGTGTCCTCGCAGCGGTTCAGGAAGCCAGCGTTGTTGCGGATATTGTTCGAGAAGCTGGTCGCCAGTTTGGTGCCGAGAATTGCCCAGCCGCCTTCGCCCATGTCGGCGCGCTCGACGAGAATCGCGGTTGCCACGTCGCCGAAGATGAAGTGGCAGTCACGATCACGCCATTCCAGGTGTGCTGAGCAAATTTCCGGATTCACGACCAGCACCGAGCGCGCGCTACCACTCCGTACAGCATTAGCGGCTTGTTCGATGCCGAAGGTGGCGGAGGAGCAGGCGACGTTCATGTCGAACGCAAAACCTTTGATGCCAAGCGCGTGCTGGATCTCGACCGCCATCGCCGGGTAAGGGCGCTGCATGTTGGACGCTGCACAAATCACCGCGTCGACATCCGCCGCATCGCGCCCGGCGCGGGCCAGTGCGTCGCGAGCGGCCGCGACGCCGATCTCGGCTTCCAGCGACAGCGCGTCATCCGGCCGCGGCGCAAAGCGTGGGTACATGCGCGTGGGGTCAAGCACGCCGGATTTGTCGAGCACGAAGCGCTGCTTGATGCCCGATGCCTTCTCGATGAACTCCGCGCTTGATTCGGTAAGCGCGGTCAATTCGCCGGCGGCGATCTCGGCAGCGTGCGCTGCGTTGTACTTGGCAACGTAGGTGTTGAAGGCGGCAACGAGCTCTTCGTTGCTGATCGATTGCGACGGCGTGAACAGCCCAGTCGCGCGGATGACGACGTCGGTCATGAAGCTACCTTTACCGAAAAGTTGCAGGAAGGTAGCACATTCGCAGCCGTATGGTCCTGTCGCCGGATAAGTCAAGGCGCCTGCCCGCCGACATGTAGGCTTGGAGTTGCTCAGTCGGGTGACCGCGGCCGTATCGCGCGCTACAGCGAACGCATGGTTGACGCGATGGGCTCGCTCGGCGCGGTGTTGCCGATCCCTGGGTTGACTGGTAGACGCTGGAGCGCATACCGCCGGGTAGGGCGATACCACTCCGCGGCCTTGTGCGTCGCTGACCATGTGGCGAATCCCGCGGGTTGCGTTGGGGGCTGGCGAGCTGCCCCGCGAGCGCGAGAAGCAAAGTGGAGAATGGCGGCGTCGCTTTCAGCGCGCCCCCAGAAGAACGAGGGGTCGGCGCGATCGGGCAAGAGAAAAAACCCAACCGTGAACGGTTGGGGTTTCATTATTGGTGGCGGGTGGTTGCTCCTGTGCTGACTGGCCTTCCGAGCTTATGAGCGTTTCTGCGGGCGCGAGCGGGCGCAATCAGGCTTTTCGTTTCAGCCGCTCGACTTCGGCATGGAAGGCCGGGGTCAGGTCTGCGATCAGCGACTCAATGTCGCGCACCTGATGTTGAACCGTCAGCACTGCAATGCCTTGCGGCACGATGTCGTAGATCACGAAGTGCTGCCGCGCCGGAACCATCAGAAACGGAGCAGAGCGGTACTGCCGCAAGCGCCCGCTCTCCGGGTTGGCGGCAGCAACGCCCATCGCTGCGTACAGGTCGGCGATGTACTGATCGGCAACGTCATCACCCCATTCGCGCTGTGACCGCGTATGGATGCGGCGCAAATCCAGCGCCGCAGTCCGGGTCAGCAAGAACGTGGCGGGTGATGGCGTGTCATTTCCAGCCATCGGCTTCCTTGCCGTCGAGCACCGCCATGTCGGTCTTGAAGTCGCCGCTGGACGCAAAGGCGCGGCCAGCTGCCAAGTCGCGGTAGCCAGCGAGGATGGATTCCTGCACGAACTGGCCCTCGCGCCGTTCCATGTCGCGGCGGATCAAGTCGCGCACGTATTCGCTGGGCGTTTCGTAAAGCCCCGCTTCGCCGACCATTCGATCCACGAATTCGGCCAGGGGTTGCGACAGGCGAGCATTGATGCGTTCGGACATGGGAGCCTCCCGGAGCGATCAGACGGCAGAATTGTCGCACAGATGGTGTGACTTGTCGCAACTATTGCGCATGTGGAAGACAAGACGCCTGATCTCGTGCATGTCGTCCTGAAGAATCACAGGCAAGCCGTTGTGCCGCCACAGGTTTCGCTGATTTCGCCCGGTTCGCGCTGCTCCTCGATGCGATAGCCCATCGCCCGGTAGCCCCGTTGCCGCTTGTCCCACATCCGCAGCAAGGCCGCATGGCCGGTGTCCACGAAGTCGATGATCCGCACATCGGTCTTGCTGGCGTGCTCCCGGTGCAGACGCCCAGCGTACTGTTGCAGCGTGCCCTTCCACGAGACGGGCATCGCCAGCACCAAGGTGTCCAGCGGCGGGTGATCGAAGCCCTCGCCGACCAGCTTGCCGGTGGACAGGAGAACGCGCGGTGCGTCGGGCGGCAGCGCATCGAGGTTTGCCACTAGCGCCGCTCGCTGCTTCCTGGACATTCGGCCATGCAACACGAAAGGCGCCGGTTCCAACCCATTGAGTGCCGCTTTGATCGCATCGAGGTGTTCCGTGCGTTCGGTCAGAACCAGCACCTTGCGCCCCTGCCCGACGGCACCACGCACCTCGGCGGCAATAGCTTCCGTTCTGGCGTGGTCGTTGGCCAGATGCCGAAACACGTCCTGAATGGCTGCATCGATCGGCAGGTCGATCCGTGTGAAGCGTGAATGAGGCTGTACTTTGAGATCGTGAGGCGCACCGGCAGGCTTGGCCGCCGTGTAACGGATCGGCCCGCACTGCATGAAGATGATCGGCTGCTGACCATCACGGCGGATGGGCGTCGCTGTCAGGCCCAGCACGTACTTGGCCTTGGTTCGCTTCAGGATGGCATCAAACGACACAGCGCCAACGTGGTGGCACTCGTCGACGATCACCTGACCGTAGTTTTCTACCAACCGGTTCACCTCGCCCTGCCGGGAGACGGACTGCATCACAGCGATGTCGATCTTGCCAGTCGGCTTGGCCTTGCCACCGCCGATGGTGCCGACCACGCCCTTGCCAACGCCCAGAAAAGCCTGCAAGCGTTCCTGCCATTGCTTGAGCAGTTCCGTTCGATGCACCAGCACCAGGGTGTTCACACCTCGGCGCGCGATCACTGCGGCGGCAGTGACCGTTTTGCCAAAGGCCGTCGGTGCGCATAGCACGCCGGTGTCGTGACGGAGCATCCCAGCAACTGCGGCCTCCTGGTCCAGACGCAAAGTACCGACGAAGGAAACATCGATGGGCTCCCCTCCGAAGCGCTCATCACGCAGGTCGCAGGCGATACCGTTGTCCTGCAGCAGGTCCAGCGCGGCGTCGAGGCAACCGCGAGGCAAGGCGATGTGCTGCGGGTAGTTCTTCGCGTTGCCGATGACACGGGGCTTGTCCCAGACCGATAGGCGCATGGCCTGGGCCTTGTAGAACTCGGGGTTCTGAAAGGCCGCCAGCCGGATCACGCGGTTGGCCAGTGCCTGGGGCAGTTGGTCCTTCTCAAAATAAATCAGGTTGGCCAGCGTCACGCTCAGTGACTTGGGCATTTTCCCGGCCAGCTTCTTGGTCGACGTGCTCTGCCGCTTCCAGGGGGTGGCCAGGTCTTCATCGTCGATGAAGGCGACATCCAGCGGATGGACGCCACCCGTGGCCCGCAGGATGGTCGGCTCGATATCGTGCGCGGCCATCGGCTGGATGGACGCGAGGAACGCCCATTGATCGGGGTACGGTCGCAGATCGGGATCGACAAAGACGCTGAAACCCTTCTCCCTCGGACCTTTCTGCAGCGGCAAGGCGATCAGGGGTAGTGTTCTGATTAGTGTGCAAAAGCCCGGAGCGGCTTGTAGAGAGGGGTGGTCATGGTAAGAGGTTGATTGTGAATATCGACCTTGACCTTTGAAGAGGACAAACCATGACCACGAGCAAGA
>JAJZLD010000096.1 GCA_021803785.1 Pseudomonadota bacterium
CTGTTCTTTGTGGCGGACGTGCTGACTCGCAAGAGCGCACGCCGGGTCTGGTCGAGAACGAACAAATGGGTGGCGACGACCGGAGAATTCGGATCGGACGCAGACCGCTGGCCGAATACTGGCCAAATCGCGTAAGGACCGTCGGTAACGGGCAGAACGTTAATTAGTCGATCCCGGGCGGTCTCGTGCAGCAGTACGACCGAGCTAGCGCTGATAGGGGCCTCGACCATGTCGTCACTTGCAAGCGGAGGTTGGTACCAACCGGTTTTGGGGTACTGGGGTTCTGATTCGGTGTTGCCTCCTCCGCCACAGGCAGTCAATAAGAGAGGCAATACCAAAAGCACCAAGCGATCGAAGAGATTTGCGCCGAACATGATATGGACAATGCGTAAAGGAAGCTGCGACACCTCAAATACTACCGGCGCCACGCGCTCAGCATTAGCGTTTGAGAGGATTTCGTACTCGGGATCCGGACCAAAGTCACGGTGGTGCAAATGACGTTCTCCGCACTTGGCTTTTTTCGACGCGGGTTGCGTTTGCGTCTCGTCCTTCGTCGCCGGCTTCTTTGAGACGCTTTAGCCGTTTGGTCGGCCTCGGTCCAGACGTGTGTGAGCTCGCCTCTGCGTGAGCACAGGGTTTGCCTACCCGACCGTGGGCAGTCGGTAGTCGACGGTGTGTTGCGTCGCTAAGCCGCGGCCAAGATGGGTCGCTTCGATCCGGCACGGCCGTGATCTGGCCTATGAGGGCGAATTGCGCGGGCGCAAAGCTCCGCCGTTGCGCGAGTCGCTACACTGAAGTGACCCTTTCCCGACGCCGAGGAGTGCTGACGTGCCAATCCATCCGATGACCAAGCCATCTCGTCGTTTCCGTAAGGCGGTTGCTGCACTGCTCGCGTTGGGCGCAATGACGGGTTCGCCGGTTCGGGCGGAGACCGATCTGGGCTCCCTGGATCTGATCAGTAGTGCCTCCGAGGATTCGCCAGTGCCGCAGGGCCTGGTATTGGGTGGCGTCTATATCTGCGCGAATGCGCGCTACACGGCGCTGGACGACATGAACCTTGTGGTGCCGGGTGGCGTGTATTTCGGCGAGCGCTTCATGTACCTCGGCGACCGTGCCCGTTACTACTTTTATCGCGAAGGCGGTTTTGCGGCCTTCGAATACGGCCGCGTGCGCTTCGGTAATCTCGACCCGGCCGATGCGCCGGAGCTGGCGGGCATGACGAAGCGGGAATGGGAGCCCGAGGCTGGCATCGGCGCCAATCTGATTACGCCCTATGCGTTGTTGACGATGCGCGCGGCGAGCGACATCAGCGGTACCAGCAAGGGGCAGGAGTGTCTGCTGTGGTCGGACTTTCCCGTGATCCGCGGCCGCCTGCTGGTGATGCCCGGCCTGGGCCAGCTGTGGCGTTCGAGCAAGCTCGCGAATCACTACTTCGGCGGCGTGTCGGCCGACGAAGCGCGGCCCGGCCGCCCGCAGCACGACACCGGCGCGACCTGGTCGCCGATGATGAGCCTGATTACCAGCTACCGTTTCGACCGCCACTGGCTCGGCACGGTATCCGGCAACATCGAACACTTTGACAGCGGTACCGCAAAGAGCCCGATCATCGCGCACGACAACGAAGTGACGGTGATCGCGGGCGTCGGCTACATCTGGTGATACCGGCCTCGTAGCGCCGCGCACGCCGATCACGGGAGGCGTGTGTATGCTGGCGGCTTCCCACAAGGAGCCCCGAACATGCGCCGCTCGCGTGCCATACATGGCGCTTCGCTGTTGTTGTCCGCAGCGTTTGTCGCCTCAGCCCTCGCCGACGATGCCGTGATCGCGCGCGTGCTCGAACGCATCGACGGCCGCCAGATCGAATCGGACATCCGTACCTTGGTGGCTTTCGGCACCCGCCACACGATGTCCGACACGCAATCGGAATCCCGCGGCATCGGTGCTGCGCGGCGCTGGATCAAGCAGCGGCTTGAAGCCTGCAACGCTGAGCGCAAGGGGCGACTGGGCGTGCGCTTTCTCAGTCATGTGGAGCCGGCGGGCCGGCGCATCGACCGGCCGACCGAGATCGTCAATGTCGTCGCCACCCTGCCCGGCTTCGACCCGCTTGGCCGGGAGCGGGTGTACCTCGTGAGCGGCCACTACGATTCGCGCGCCAGTGATGTGATGGATGCGAGGTCCGACGCACCGGGCGCGAACGATGATGCCTCCGGCGTTGCTGCGGTGATTGCCATGGCGTGCGCGATGGCGGATCAGCCCACCCGGGCGACGATCGTGTTCGCCGCCGTGGCCGGCGAAGAGCAGGGCCTCCTCGGTGCCGACCGGCTGGCGCGCGACGCGGCTGCCGAGCACACCCGCATCGAGGGCATGATCACCAACGACATCATCGGTAGTTCGCTCGGTGACGACGGCGTGCGCCGCGCCGATACGGTGCGGCTGTTTGCCGACGGCCTGACGCCAATGCTCAAGACGGTCTTGGCTAATGAGCGCAACCAGCCGGGTGAAGACAGCTTCGCAAAGCAGGCACGCGAGCAACTGCTGCAGATCGCCCGCATCGGCGGCGAGCACGACACGCCCACGCACCAGTTCGCCCGTGCCGTGAAGCGGGCGGCCGAGCAGTGGCAGCCGGGCTTCAAGGTGCAGCTCGTCGCGCGACGCGACCGCTTCCTGCGCGGGGGTGACCACCTGCCCTTCCTAGAGCGCGGCTTCCCCGCGCTGCGCTTCACCGAGCCGGTTGAAGACTTGCGGCACCAGCACCAGGACTTGCGTGAGTCCGGTGGCCATCGATATGGCGATCTGCCGGACTATGTCGACTTCGACTATGTCGCGCGGGTTGCCCGGGCCAATGCGGCCGCGCTGGCCAGCCTGGCGCGTGCACCCGCAGCACCGGCGCGCGTCGTGCTCGATACGCAGTCACTGAGCAACGACACACGGCTGACCTGGGAGGCGAGCCCGGAGCAGAACGTAGCGGGTTATCGGGTGGTATGGCGCGAGACCACCTCGCCGGTCTGGCAGCATCAGCGCGACGCGGGCAAGGCGCGCGAACTGACGCTCAAGGGCATATCGAAGGACGACTACCTCTTCGGCGTGATTGCGCTCGACGCAGAGGGCAACGAGAGCGCAGCGCGCTTTGCCGGCGTTGCCCAGTGACGCCGCATCGCGCGTGATGCGCGTCACGCGGCCGCCGGCAATAGGAAAAAAGAGGGGCGGCCAATGGTCGCCTCCGTTCTTTCGACGAGCCTACAGATCGCGCAGATCGAGTGGCATGTCGACCTCAAGCCGTAACAGCCAGCGCCCGCTGTTGCGCAGGCGGATGCCGGCGTTGCGTTCGTCGAGGCGCCGCTGCAGCAGGATCAGGCGAGCTTCGAGGTTGTCGCTGATCTCGGGTCGCCGCGGCTTGCCACGGTGTAGAGGCGTGCACAGGCATCCTCGGCGAACAGCAGCATCGAATGCTCGATGCCGAAGTCACTCTCGAGCGCATCGAGTGCGGCGTCGACGGCGCCGTCGAGGTCAACGCAGGCCGCGATCCGTGCGCTGACGCTGGCACTGCGCATCGCGTTGAGCTGGTTACGGCGCGGCAGCCGCTACAATCGCGGCCTTCTCGTCTTCCAGTGCAGTCGACCATGCGTGCAGCTCACCTCCCCGCTTCGTTCTTCGGCATGGTGCTCGGTTTGTCCGGGCTTGGGCAGGCTTGGCGTCTGGCGCATCGCATGTGGGGGATGCCGCCGTGGATCGGCGAAGCGGTGCTGCTGCTGGCTGCCCTGGTCTGGGCAACCTTGTTGCTCGCCTACGCACTTCAGGCACTGCGCGCACCTGCGCATGCAGCCGCCGAGTTCAAACACCCGGTGCAAGGCAGCACGCCGGCCTTGTTGGGGGTCGCGACCTTGCTGATGGTGCTGGCGGTGCTGCCCTACTCGCTGGCGGGGGCGTGGGGGCTGGCACTTGCCGGCATCGGTTGGCATCTGGCCTTCGCGCTCTGGCACACGGGCTTGTTGTGGCAGGGCGGGCGCGAGGCGCAGCACACGGTGCCAGCGATCTACCTGCCGACGGTCGCGGGCAACTTCACCAGCGCAGCGGCGCTCGGTGCGCTTGGGCATGCGGACTGGGGCTGGATCTTCCTTGGCGCCGGGGTGTTCTCTTGGTTTGCGCTTGAATCGCTGGTGATGCAGCGGCTTTGGCATGGGCCAGCAGTGCCGGCCCCACAGCGTCCGCTGATCGGCATCCAGTTCGCGCCGCCGGTGGTTTGCGCGATGGCCTGGCTGATGCTGGAGCCCGCGGGGCACGACCATTGGCTGCTGATGCTGTGGGGCTACGGCCTTTTCCAACTGCTGCTGGGTGTGCGCCTGCGTCGTTGGCTTGCCGCACAGCCGTTTGCGCCCTCTTACTGGGCCTACACCTTCGGAGTGGCGTCGGCGACGGTGGTTGGCCTCAAGTTGGCTATTGCGGGCGTGCCGGCGGCCGGCATGCTGGCGTTGCCGGTGTTCATCGCGGCCAATCTTTTCATCGGCACGCTGGCGCTGCGTACCGCATGGCTTGGGTTCAGCGGCCGCTTGTTACCGCGCACCGTACCCTGAAACAGAACCGCCCCTTCGCGGGGCGGTGTTCGGCGTGCTGTGCGGCGGCGGCGCGCGCCCAGCGCGACGATGCCGAGGCCGGCAAGCAGCATCGCGTAGGTCTCGGGTTCCGGCACGGCGCTGATCAGCTGGGCCTGGTAGCCGGGCAGATCGCTGTCGCTTTCAGGCGGCGTCGGTGCTTGCGCGCGGGTTGAAGCGCCACTCGCTGAGGATTACTGCGACGACCACCAGCGCACCACCGGCCGCGCCACGCAGGCCCAGCGATTCGGCGAGCCAGAGCCAGCCGAACAGCGCGGCGAAAACTGGCTCCATTGCGTAGATCACGGTCGCCTTCTCAGCCGAGATGTGGCGTTGCGCGACCGCTTGCAGGAACAGCATGCCGGCGCTTGCGACCACGCCCAGGTAGATGATCGGTAGCAAGGCAGGCGCGGTGCGGGTCGGCAGGGTTGCGAGCCGGTCGCTGCCGAGCCCGGCAACCAGCATCCAGACCAGCGCGAATCCGGCCATCAGCACGATCTGCGTGGCGGCCAGCGTGCGCGGGTTGTGCTGCGCAGCGCGGCGCGACAGCAGGATCACGTAGACCGCGTAGGCCAACGCGCAGACCAGCGTGGCCGCGTCGCCGATCCAGTGACCGCCGCCTTCCCACGACAAGAGCCCGATGCCAATGCACGCGAGCGTGGCGGCAGCGAGCACCTGCGCACTCAGCCGGCCACCTAGCACGAGCCCGATGAAGGGCACCATCAGCACGTTCAGGCTCGTGATGAAGGCGCTGCGATTGGATGAGATGTACTCCAGGCCGAAGGCCTGCGTCACGTAAGACACGAGTGCGACGACACCGAGCACTGCACCGTCGCGCCAGGTCGCGCGCGATGCCTTCAGCGCAAAGGGCAGCATCACGACCCCGGCCACCAGGAAGCGCAACGCAGAGATCTCGACGCCGCTGAGCGTAGCCGAGGCCGCCTTCATCAGCGGAAAGGTGGTGCCCCAAACCAGGGTGACGAGCAGCAGCAGGACGACGTAGAGATTCACGGACGGGGCGCCGGCAAGCGGCAGGCGGGAAAGCGGCTAGTTTACCAAGCGCGCCGCGCTGGTGTTGTTCAAGCTGCGCAGCACCAGGTTTGTGATGCGCATGTTGATCTTGGTGTTGTGACGCGCATAAGCCGCTTCATCGTCGAGCATCAGGCTGCCACCCAGGCCGCAGGCTTTGAGGGTGCCGCCATCGAGGAAGGTGATGTCGCGGTCGAGCGCTTTCTCGATGAAGGCGCGTGCAATGGTGAGATCGTTAGTGACGGTGTGAGGCGATAAGTTGAAGATCGGGCGCAAGACAAGGTGCTCCGCGATCGGGAAATCCCAGCCGATGGGGCCGGTGCCGTCGGTCGCGACGAAGCTCGAAGGCGTAGCGGCTTTCGGCCGCCGCACCTTCGAATAAGGCCCCGCGACGGGAGCACAGCCCGCTATGGCCCGCCTGAAAGGCACTAGCGATTGTCTGTTTTCGTGATCTTTACGCGGCAGTGTGCGGATTCGAGCAACACCGCCGTGTCGCTGTTTTCGTTGCGCAGCAGGCAGCTACCGCCAGACGTTACGAGGCGTAGCTGGTGCGGCTGAAAACGTGCGCGATCGGCGAGCGGCAAATCGATCAGCGATCGCCGTGGCATCCGTTCCAGCGTTAGACGGCTGTCTTGCGTGAAGGCGTCGGGCGCCAGCAGCACCGGCGTGCCGCCGAGCAGGGTGCTGGCCGCTGCGCGTACCTCGGCGCGCGCTTCGGCGTCCGGTTCGATCAGCAGTGCGTCGTACTCCGCCAGCTGCTGCGGCGTCTGGCATGCCGCCAGCACCAGGCTAGCGATGAGCGGAAGGGTCGTTGCACGGTTCATGGTTGGGTCACGATGCGGTTGTCGCGCCAGGGCGCGCGCTTGCCGATGGCCGGGCCGCTGCTGATGGCCGCAATGCGCGTTTCACGCGCTGCCGTTTGTGCCGGGCAGACCCCGTTGGCGCGATAGCTCAGCGCCGCTGCGAGGCGAGCCTCGGCTGGATCACCCAGCGAGTGAGCAAAGTCGTCGGCCACCATGCAGCCGGGCAGGCCAGCGGTGCCGCTGCCCGCCGGCACGAAGCCGTCGGCGTAGTCGCCAAAGCCGGCCGCATTGACGCCGCGGAACTGGATCGCGAAGTAGGTCGTGCCGCAGTTGTCCTGCGGGTAAAAGCCGTAAGGCTTGCCGCAGGTTGTGCTGCCGATCTGAACAACCTCTACACCGACTCCGCGCAGGCCGTTGATGATCGCTTCACTGGCCGAACAGGTGCCGCTGCCGGTGAGGACGTAGACGCGCTTGAGGCCCAGGGTCGGCAGGTTCTGCCCGTACGCGAGCGAGAAGCCGAGCGTGATGTTGTAGAACGGTGTCGGCGTCAGCGCCCGGCCAGTGATCGGGTCGGTATTCGGATACTTGTCGTTGAAAACGATGCGTTCAAAGGTCTTGCCAGTCGTCGTTGCTGGCCCGGCGACCATGTAGGCGAGCTGGCTTGCGATCGCAAGGTAGCCACCGCCGTTGTAGCGGATGTCGAGCACCAGATCCTTGATGCCCTGCGCCTTGAGCTGGCTGATCGCGCTTACCAGATCGGCCTCCGCCGGTGCGATATGGTCGTTGAACTGCATGTAACCGACCTTGCCATCGGCGGTATCCAGCGTTCGGGTGTTCATTACCGAACTCAGCGTCACGGCGGTGGAAGTCAGCACCACATCGCGGGTGGTGTTGGTCGCCGGGTCTCTGACGGTCAGCGTATGCGTGGCGCCAACTTGATCCGGAAACAAGGCTGCGTTGAGCCCATCCACGTTGCTGCTGTAGATCACATCGATGCCGTCGGCTGCGATGACTTCCATGCCGCGCGTGAGGCCCGCCGCTTCGGCCGGCGAACCCGGCTGCAGGTACGCGACGCGGATCTCGCGTGGCGCCTTGCGCGAAATACTGCTCCATTCCACGCCGTAACCGGCGGTCACACCGGACTGCGATTCCGCGATCCACTTGTCGGTAGGGTAGGTGAAGTGAAACTGATCCTTCTCGCGACCGCTGGGCGTCAGCGCCGGTGTCTTCAACACATCGAAGTAGTCCTGCGGCGTGGCGTAGGCGCTCGCATCCGGATCGGGCACTTCCGAGTACCAGAGGTAGAACTCATGGATCCAGGAACGCAGCCAGGCCTTCTCGGTTGCCGCGCTGCCAGCCTTGTCCGCATAGGCCTGGCCGGTGGCCGGGTTGGTGCCGCTGCGGGGGGCGATGCACTGCGCCGCCAGGGTGCCTGAGGGCGGGAAGTCCTTGGTCGTCGTGCCGCCCGACGAGCCGCCGCCCCCGCCACCGCAGGCAGCAAGCAGCAGGGCAAGGCAACTGGCAGCAAGGACGGTGCGGGATGCGCGCATCAGCGTGGTTTCTCGACGGGAGATCAGCCGGCCATTCTGCCGCAAATCGCGTTGATGCAGCCCGCCATTGGCGCACGGATTTGATACTTGGTAACGGGCTTTCCCGCCAGCCTATGTGGGCAGCGCGGGCGAATGACAGGGGCGGCGGATGATGTCCCGGCTGATCGCCCTTCACTGCCTACATGTTCCTGCGGTACTGACCGCCGACCTCGAACAGCGCGTTCGTGATCTGCCCTAGCGAGCAACAGCGCACCGCGTCCATCAGTACTGCGAACACGTTCTCGTCGTGGATCACAGCTTCCTTCAGGCGCGCGAGCATCGCTGGGGATTGATCGGCATGGCGGGCATGAAAATCCGCGAGGCGCGCGAGTTGCGACTGCTTTTCGTCTTCGGTCGAGCGCGCAAGCACCAGCGTCTCAAGAACCGCATCGCCATGCGGGTTGCGGAAGGTGTTGACGCCAATGATCGGGTAGCTGCCGTCGTGCTTCTTGTGCTCGTAGTAGAGCGACTCTTCCTGGATCTTGCCGCGCTGGTAGCCGGTCTCCATCGCGCCGAGTACGCCGCCGCGTGCGGCGATTGCTTCGAACTCCTTGAGCACCGCCTCCTCGACCAGATCGGTCAGCTCGTCGATCAGGAAGCTGCCCTGGTTGGGGTTCTCGCACTTCGCCACACCCCACTCGCGGTTGATGATCAGCTGGATTGCCATCGCACGGCGCACGCTGTCTTCGGTCGGCGTTGTGATCGCCTCGTCGAAGGCGTTGGTGTGCAGCGAGTTGCAGTTGTCGTAGATCGCGATCAGCGCCTGCAGCGTGGTGCGGATGTCGTTGAAGTCGATCTCTTGTGCGTGCAGCGAGCGACCGGAAGTCTGGATGTGGTACTTGAGCTTCTGACTGCGCTCGTTGGCGCCGTACCTCTCGCGCATCGCCACAGCCCAGATGCGGCGCGCCACACGGCCCAGCACCGCGTATTCCGGGTCCATGCCGTTGCTGAAGAAGAAGCTCAGGTTCGGTGCGAAGTCGTCGATGTGCATGCCGCGCGCGAGGTAGGCCTCAACATAGGTGAAGCCGTTCGCGAGCGTGAAGGCGAGCTGCGAGATCGGGTTCGCGCCGGCCTCGGCGATGTGATATCCGCTGATCGACACCGAGTAAAAGTTCTTCACATCGTGCTCGACGAAGTACTGCTGGATGTCGCCCATCACCTTCAGCGAAAACTCGGTCGAGAAGATGCAGGTGTTCTGGCCCTGGTCTTCCTTCAGGATGTCGGCCTGCACCGTGCCGCGCACGGTGGCCAGCGTCCAGGCGCGGATCTTCGCGATCTCGTCCTCAGTCGGCGCGCGGTGGTTATCGGCCTCGAACTTTTCCAGCTGCTGGTCGATCGCCGCGTTCAGGTACATCGCGAGAATCGTCGGCGCCGGGCCGTTGATCGTCATCGAAACGCTGGTGTTCGGCGCGCACAGGTCGAAGCCCGAGTACAGCACCTTCAGATCATCCAGCGTCGCGATCGACACGCCGGAGTTGCCGACCTTGCCGTAGATGTCCGGCCGCAGGTCCGGGTCGTTGCCGTACAGCGTCACCGAATCGAAGGCGGTGGAAAGGCGCTTGGCCTGCATGCCTTCGGAGAGCAGCTTGAAGCGGCGGTTGGTGCGGAAGGCGTCGCCCTCGCCGGCGAACATCCGTGTCGGGTCTTCATTCTCGCGTTTGAAGGCGAACACGCCGGCGGTGTAGGGGTAGGCGCCGGGAAGGTTCTCGCGCATCAGAAAGCGCAGCAGCTCGCCGTGGTCTTCGTACTTGGGCAGCGACACCTTGCGGATGAAATTGCCAGACAGGGTTTCGGATACCAGCCGGGTGCGGATTTCTCTGTCCCGAATTTTCACGACGTACTCATCGCCGGCGTAGGACGCAGCCACCTGCGGCCAGTCGGCGAGCAGCTTCTTCTCGTGCGCGCCAAGCTGCGCATCGCGCTCGGCGATCAAATCGTCCAGATCGGCCGCCTTGCCGCAGGCGGCCGCCATCGCCTTCGCTGCAGCCAGTTGCTGGCGCTCCCGCGCGATGCGGCTCTGCGTGGCCACGCGCCGGTGGTAGCCGCGCAGCGTGTCCGAAATCTCCGCGAGGTAGCGGCTGCGCTCCGGCGGCACGATCGGCGTCTGGTGTCCCTGAGAGAG
>JAJZLD010000097.1 GCA_021803785.1 Pseudomonadota bacterium
GGTCCAGCGTGCGCAGCTACTACAACCTGGAAGAGATCTGGTCGCATACGCCGGTTCGCCGCCGCCCGCATGCGGTCGAGGCACACGGCGAAGCGCTCTGATGCGGCTCGCGATCGTCGCCGTCGGCACCCGGATGCCGGGCTGGGTCGATGAGGCCTTCGGCGACTTCGCCAAGCGCATGCCGCGTGAATGCACGCTCGATCTGGTCGAGGTCAAGGCCGAACCGCGCAGCGGTGGCAAGACCGCCGAGCAGATGATGGCCGCCGAAGCCGAGCGCATCCGCGCCGCACTGCCGCCGCGCGCACGGCTGGTAATCCTCGACGAGCGCGGCGAGGACCTGAGTACCAAGTCGCTCGCGCAACGGCTGGAGCGCTGGCTCGGTGCGGGTGACGATGTTGCGCTGGTGATCGGCGGGCCGGACGGGCTCGACCCGACACTCAAACAGGCGGCGCACGAGAAGATCCGCCTTTCGTCGCTGACCCTGCCCCACGCGATGGTGCGTGTGCTGCTGGCCGAGGCGCTGTACCGCGCCTGGAGCGTGACGAAGAACCACCCTTACCACCGCGAGTGAGCGGCAGAATCGCCCGCATGTTGCCACCCAGAATCTACCTCGCCTCCCGCAGCCCGCGCCGCCGCGAGTTGCTGCACCAGATCGGCGTTGCGTTCGATACGCTGCTGTTCCGCGCCCCCCCGCGCGAAGACGCCGACGTGGCCGAAGAGGTGCTACCCGGCGAGCACCCCGACGCCTACGTGGTCCGCGTTGCCCGCGCCAAGGCGCAGGGCGGCTGGACGCGGCTCACCTGGCGCCATCTGGTGCCACGGCCGGTGCTGTCCGCCGATACCACGATCGACCTCGACGGCGAGATCATCGGCAAGCCAGCCGACGAGGCCGATGCCGCGGCGATCCTGCGTCGCCTCGCCGGCCGCAGCCATCGTGTGCTGACCGCGATCGCGATGGCGGACGGGCAACGCATCGATCACCGGCTCTCGGTCAGCGAAGTGCGTTTCGGCGAGCTGAGTGACGAGGACATCCGGCGCTACGTGAGCAGTGGCGAGCCGATGGACAAGGCGGGCGCCTACGGCATACAGGGTCATGCGGGCGCATTCATCGCTGAGATCCGCGGCTCCTACACCGGCATCGTAGGCCTGCCGCTGTACGAAACCGCGCAGTTGCTGCGCGAGTTCGGCTACCCGGCCTGACGCATCCGCTGCGGCATCACTCCGCGTAAAGCCGCACCGCGTTGCGGCCTTCCTTCTTGGCGCCGTACATCGCCGCATCGGCACGCCGCATCAGTTCGTCCGGTGTACTCGTCGCCGCGCTGGTGATTGCCACCCCGATGCTGGCCCCCACCGCTACGGCGGCTCCGCTTTCGAGCGTGATCGGCGCCAGCACCGCTTCGCGTACCTTGTTCAGAATCGCGGTCGCGGCGCCCCCTTCGGTCACGCCGTCGAGCAGCAGCACGAATTCGTCGCCGCCCGGCCGGGCTACCGTGTCGGTGCGGCGCACCGCCCGCTCCAGCCTGTGCGCCACGACGCGCAACACATGGTCACCTGCGTCGTGTCCGTGCGTGTCGTTGATCTGTTTGAACCAGTCGAGGTCGATCATGGCGAGCGCGAACCCGCGCGCTGGGTCGCGGGAGTGTTCGGCGAGCATGTTGGCGAGGCGGCGGTTGAGGCCGAGGCGGTTCATGGCACCGGTCAGGCTGTCAGTCATCGCCAGTTCCTGCGCAGCTTCCTCGGCGCGCTTGCGGTCCGAGATATCGTTCGCGAGCCCCTGAAGGTCACCGCCACCGGCCGGTGTCAGCACAATCTGGATCCAGCGCTGCAGGCCGCTCTCTTCCGTCAGCACGAAATCTTCGGAGACCGAGCGCTGGCGCTCGATGCAACGCGCCCGCAGCGCGTCGAGCGGCACCGCCAGCGAAGGCAGCAACTCCCCCAGCGTGGGGCTTTCGTGTGGCGATTGAGGCCCGCCCAGCACCCGCACGCAAGCGGGGTTCCACGATTGCAGGCGACCATCGCCGTTCAGTGTGAACAGCCCGGTTTCGGCATTCTCGAAGATCAGGCGCAGGCGCTGTTCATCCAGCTCGCGCTGCTCGCGCAGACTGCGCTCGGTGCGGATCAGCCCCGAGAACCCAGCGATCAGCGCGTTGGTGTCGCGCACCAGTCGCCCCAACTCATCGTCGTCATGGCCACGCGGCGTGGGGATCTGCCCACCTTCCTTGCCTTCGATGCGGTGCAGGCTGTCGGAGATCCGGCGGATCGGCCGGGTCACGAAGGCGTTGACCGCCATGAGCGCCGCCAGCACCACCGCCAACATCTGACCGCCCATCAAGGCAGCAACCCGCCAGGTGCGCTCGTAGGTTACATCGCGGATCAGCGCTTCGCTGGGTTCGACGCGGATCTCGCAGATCGTCTCGCTCTCGGAAAACGGCGAATGCACCGGGCGGCTCAGGTAGTCGGCGCCGGATGGCGGGCCACCAGCCTCGGCAATCAGCGTGTTCCCCACCCGTACATCGGCCCGCCGAATGTAGGGGTTCTTGACCAGGCCCTCAAGCGCCTGTTTCGCCAGCACGCGGTCGTCCACAAAACACGCTGTGCTGACAGTGCTCTCCACGGCGTCGATCAGCGCGATGCTCTGCCGTTGCAGGGCCTCGCGCTCTTGCGCGCGGACGAAGGGCAGCGCGGCCAGCGCAAACGCGACGCCCGCCGCGCCACCAACCAACAGGATGATCGCGGCGGTGCGCAGACCGAGCTTGCGACGGATGAGACGCAGCATCACTTGTCCCCCAGCTCGAACACGATGCGCACACGGGCATCGGAGCGCGAGCGTTCGACGTAGCCGATCGCACCCGGATTGCGGTGTACCAGCGACAGCACTTCTTCGGTTGTCGCCGCCTGCACCGGCGGCGACGCCTGGCCAGAGAAAGTGAGCCGCGCCCAGTAGGCACGCACCTCGCTCAGATCGCGCGACAGCAGCCGCTGGTAGAACTGCTGTTTCTCTTGCCCGGAACTGGTCGACAGGTCGATCGGGCGCGCAGCGGTGCCATCCGGCAGTTTGCGCAAGCGCCCCATGTAGAGATTGATCACGTCGTCGCGGGTGAGGCGCGCGACGGCGCAGCTTGGGTTGACCACCACGACAAGATCCAGCGCCCATGCGCGCCCGGCCGGCCACAGCAGGCACAGGAAACACAGCGCGGCGAGGCGGATCACGGCCATGGCGTCAGAACACGAAGTCGAGCACGGCACTCAGCACCGTGGTTTTGAACGCGCCCACGGGGGCTGCGTCGTTGGACCACAGCACGATGCTGTGCGCGCCGTGAATGCGTTCGGCCTGCAGCTTGATCGCAATATAGCTCGACAGATCCCAGCGTGTACCGAGCGCAACCGTCTGCAGGTTGTTGAGGTTGGCTTCAAACATCTTGCCGGCGGTGTTCTCCAGCGGCGCGAGCATCGGCCACGGCGGCAGACCCGATACCGGGTGGCTGTCCGGCGAGCGCGCACCAGATAACAGCAGATATGGCGTCAGCGCACCGAGGCGATAACCCAGGAGCGCAAAGCCCGCGTAGTACGGCGGCAGCACTTCGCTATCGGAACGGAAGTGGCTGCCGGCCAATTGCGCCTGAAGCGCGCCTTGCTGGTAGCCCAGCGAAACGGACAGATAGCCAAAGTGCTTGCCCTCCACCGACAGGCGCTCGGCCAGCTCGGGGCCGCCGGGAATGCCACCGTTGCGAAGCGCATCGTAGAAGTCGTGGAACGGAAGGTCATGTGCGACGCGGATTTGGGTGTAGCCCAGCCGCGCGGTCCACGGCTCACCCTGGTATTCAAGGTAGGCGCCTACGATTGGCGAATCGGCCAGATCAAACGCCGCGCCCTTCGCGTCCGCCGTCGCCTTGCCCACCGCCAACCCGGCATAAGCCTTGAATTTCAGTGCATCGGCCACTAACGGCCGGATATAACTGACATCGAGACCGTTGAGCGACTGCATCGGAATGCCGCCGTAGTAGTCCGGCGCAGGGCGAACCGGCAGGTAGGAATAGCCGATGTTGGTCGAGTCGGCGAGTGGATAGACATCGAGCCCAAGGCGCCCGCCCCGCAGGGTTAGCGCCGCGTCCGGCGAATAGCTGAGGAAGCCCCAGCTCAGTTCGGGGCGCCACGAGCCATCGTAGCGGTAGCGCGACAGCGCCTGCACCACTGCTTCCCAATCGGCGCCGAGCTGGTAGTTGAACTGCACGCCAATCCGCGTATCGACGTTTGCCGCCCCAGCCCCGCCCGCCACACCGGTCGGTGCCTGCGTCACGTCGCGGCGATACTCGATGCCGTCGGCGCTGGCCCACGTGCCGCCCAGCGTGCCAAAGCCGGCCAGCCGCCAAGGCCGGTCTAGGGAATCGTCCGCCCTGACGGCGACACCGATCGCAAGGCATAAGGCCGCGAGGACAACACGGGTTTTCAGGATAGCGCTCACCAGCCCCCTCCGGAGTATGCCGGGCGTGCCCCGGCATTAAGGCTTAACGGCTGCCCGCTGCAGCGGCTTGAGGGCCGATCAGGCCGCCATGCCGGCGCTATAGCCACTCGCCCAAGCCCACTGGAAGTTGTAGCCGCCGAGCCAGCCGGTGACGTCCATCACCTCGCCGACGAAGTAAAGCCCGGGCACCGCCTTGGCCATCATCGTCTTCTGGTCCAGCACGCGGGTGTCGACGCCGCCCGCCGTCACCTCTGCCTTGCGGTAGCCCTCCGAGCCCGCCGGCACCAGCCGCCACGCGTTCAGGCGCTGCGCCAGCTCGCGCAGTGCGCGATCCGGCATATCGGCCAGCGGCCGGCCGGCGTAGCCACTGGCGGCGGCCCAGTGTTCCGCAAGGCGGCGCGGCAGCCACTGCGCCAGGGCGTTCTGCAGCTGCTGCTTGTTCCCTGGCTTGGCGGCCAGCAGCGCTTCGGCAAGATCAGTGTCGGGCGCGAGGTTCAGCGTGATCGCCTCACCCGGGCTCCAGAACGACGAAATCTGCAGGATCGCGGGGCCAGACAGACCGCGATGGGTAAACAGCAGATCCTCGCGAAAACGCCCACGGCGCTTGCCGCTGCCGCCACAGACTTCCACCTCAAGCGACACCCCGGCGAGCTCGGCAAAAGGCGCCCAGTCAGCTGCGGCGAAGGTCAGCGGCACCAGTGCGGCGCGCGGCGGCACAAGGGGCAGATCGAACTGCTTCGCCAGCCGGAAGCCGAAATCGGTGGCCCCGATCTTCGGTATCGAAAGTCCGCCAGTCGCCACCACCAGCGATGCCACCTCGATGCGGCCCAGGCTGGTCTCCAGGCTGAAGCCGCCCTCGCCCCGCGCCACCTCACCGACCCGGCATGGCCGGCGCCAGGCCACGCCACCGGCTGCGCATTCCGCCACCAGCAAGTCGATGATCTGCTGCGCGCTGTCGTCGCAGAACAGCTGGCCCTTGTGCTTCTCGTGCCAACGCACGCCATGGCGTTCGACGAGATCGAGGAAGTCGCGCGGCGTGTAGCGTGACAGCGCCGAGCGGCAGAAATGCGGGTTGTCCGACAGGTAGTTGGCAGGCCCGGCCTGCAGGTTGGTGAAATTGCAGCGCCCGCCGCCGGAGATGCGGATCTTTTCGGCCAGGCGCTCGGCGTGGTCGATCAGCACGACCCGCCGGCCGCGTTGCCCTGCAACCGCCGCGGCCATCATGCCGGCCGCGCCGGCGCCAATTACCGCCACATCGAACTGTTCTGCCATGCCGCACTCCAACGAGAGCGCGAGATCTTACCGGGCTGGCGGCAGGCCGGGCGGTTAGAATGAAAGCGCAACCCGGGTCCGCGGCGCCGCCGGTGTGCGATGCGGGAGCACCTCCGCAAGGGGATGCTCCCGCATCACACTTCGAAGCGTCACCATGAGCGAATCATTCCTGATCAATTTCACGCCGCAGGAAACCCGGGTCGCGATGCTGCTGAACGGCGTCGTGCAGGAACTGCATATCGAGCGCGAACACTCGCGCGGCTTTGTTGGCAACGTCTATCTAGGTCGGGTGGTGCGGGTGCTGCCCGGCATGCAATCGGCCTTCATCGACATCGGCCTCGAACGTACCGCCTTCCTGCATGTGGCCGACATCTGGTTCGATCGCCACGCCGGTGAAGTGCAGCGGCCGATCGAAAAGATCCTGCACGAAGGGCAGAACCTCGTCGTCCAGGTATTGAAAGACCCGATCGGCACTAAGGGCGCACGGCTATCGACGCAGATCAGCATCGCCGGGCGTCTGCTCGTCTATTTGCCGCAGGAAAAGCACATCGGCATCTCGCAGCGGATCGAGAACGAGGAAGGTCGCCTCGCGCTGCGCGAGCGCCTTCAACATCTGGTGCCGGCCGACGAGACCGGTGGCTTCATCGTACGCACGATGGCCGAACGTGCAAGCGACGAAGAACTCGGCGCAGACATCACTTACCTGCGCAAGATCTGGAGCGAGATCAAGAGCCGCTCGGTCGGCGCACATCCGCCGCTGGCGCTGTACCACGATCTGAACCTCGCACAGCGCGTGCTGCGCGACCTGGTAACGCCCGAGACCGAGAAGATCGTCATCGACTCGCGCGAGAACTTCCAGAAGCTCAATGCCTTCGCCAACGAGTACATGCCGCAAGTGGTGCCGCTGCTGGATCACTACACGGGCGAGCGCACGCTGTTCGACCTGCATGGCGTCGAAGACGAGATCCAGAAGGCGCTGTCGCGCCGCGTAGATCTGAAGAGCGGCGGCTACCTGATCATCGACCAGACCGAGGCGCTCACAACGATTGACGTGAACACCGGCGGGTTTGTCGGCGCACGCACCTTCGATGACACGGTATTCAAGACCAATCTCGAAGCGGCGCTCGCAATCGCGCGCCAACTGCGGCTACGCAACCTCGGCGGCATCATCCTGATCGATTTCATCGACATGGAAAGCGACGAGCATCGCGCGGCGGTGCTGGCCGAGCTCAACAAGGCGCTGTCGCGCGACCACACCAAGGTGTCGGTCGGTGGCTTCACCTCGCTGGGCCTCGTCGAGATGACGCGCAAGCGCACCCGCGAATCGCTCGCGCACATCCTGTGCGAGACCTGCCCCACCTGCAGCGGCCGCGGCGAGATCAAGACCTCGCGCACCGTGGCTTACGAAATCCTGCGCGAACTGGTGCGCGAGGCACGCCAGTTCAACGCCAAGGAATACCGCGTGCTGGCCGCGCCTTCGGTGATCGACCTGTTCCTCGACGAAGAGTCGCAGGCACTCGCGATGCTGTCGGACTTCATCGGCAAACCGATCTCGCTGCAAGCGGAAACCAGCTACAACCCCGAGCAGTTCGACATCGTGTTGCTGTGATCGCTCGTACGTGCGCGTCCGCGCCGCTGCTCGTCGCCTTGGTGGCAATCGCCGGATGCGGAGCGGTGCATTCGACGGTGCTCTGCACCTATGACGCCGGCGCTTGCGCTCGGCTTGCTGCGGCCACCCACGACAGTGCAAACGCTTGGAAGCGAGAAGACGCGAGTACCGTGCGTATTGACGGCAACATCAACAAGGAAAGTGACAAGGCCTTCGCACGCGTGTTCGATGCCGAAGTCCAGCGTGTGGAGCTCAACTCCGGCGACGGCGACGTACTTGCCGCTCTGCGTATCGCCAGCCAGATTCGGGAAGCAGGCCTCGAGGTAGTGGTCGACGGATACCGCCTGTCCTCCTGCGCGAACTACCTATTCACTTCCGGCTCGAAACGCACCCTGCGCTACGGTTTCGGCCAAATTGACGGCACGCACGACACGCTGCTGCTGAAGGCATACAACCAACCGTTTCACGACACTCCAGCGGTTCTCAGATGACCAGTAACCCACCCATTCACGCTGTCATTTTCGACATGGATGGCCTGCTGCTCGATAGCGAGCGCGTGTCCTACGCCTGCGGGCGGGAAGCGTGCGAGGCGCTGGGCCTGCCCTGGCGCGAGGAAACAGCCCTCGCGATGATCGGGCGCAACGCACGCGATAACGCGCTGCTGCTCGAAGGCCTGTTCGGTGACCCGCGCCATGTCGACGCCCATGCGGCCGAATTCGCGCGACGCTACGAGGCCTTGATTGCTGCGGGCGCGATCCCGCTCAAGCCGGGCGTGACCGAATTGCTCGACCTACTGGATCGGCTGGCGCTGCCGCGCGCCGTCGCCACCTCGACGAGCCACGCGCGTGCGCAGTTCAAACTTGAACGGGTGGGCCTTGCAGCGCGGATGCATGCCGTGATCGGCGGCGACCAGGTGCCGCAGGGCAAGCCCGCGCCGGACATTTTTCTCGCCGCGGCGGCGCGGCTCGGAATTGCGCCGGCGAACTGTCTCGCACTGGAAGACTCCAACGCCGGTGCGCGCGCCGCGCTGGCCGCGGGTATGCAGGTTCGCATGGTGCCCGACCTGCTTGCCCCGGATGCCGATGTGATCGCCGCCGGGGCGCGCATCGTGCCGTCCCTTTTTTCCGTCATCGAGGAGCTCGCGTGAAACTGCTTTGTCTTCCGCTACTGCTGTGCGCATGTACCGCGCTGGCACAACCGCAGACGGCCACCACCGCTGCGCCCGCTGCGTCGAACAGCCCGGCCGGATCCACCGCGTTTTGCCTGTTTGCGCTGCCGCCGGAGAACGGCAACCAGCGCTGGGTGAACCTGGGGATCGTGCAATACGTCGAAGCGCGCGCCGATGCGGTGCAGATCACTTACGGCGGTGGCAACTTCGGCAGTGGCTACGACGCGAAGATTCCGGTGAAATCGGCCGACGAGGCACGCGCGGTGATGCAAAAGCTGCGGCAAACCGCGGAGGACTGCGCGCGCCGCCCGGCCGCCTCGTCCAGCACAACGAAGGACGACACACGATGAAGCGGATCGGCATGCTCGACTCGCCCGCTGTGCGCCGCGTGGCCATTTCGGCCAGGCTGATGGGCGTTGCCCTCGAACACGAATCGATATCGGTGTTCCGGCACATGGATCACTTCTCGGCGATCAACCCTTGACCAAGGCGCCGACGCTGATTTGCGACGACGGCGGCATCCTGACGGACGCACGCTGATCCTCGACCATGTCGAGGCCCATGCCGGCACGGCAGCAAGCGCTCGAACATTGGGGCGTCGTGCTCGTTGCAATAAACCATGCGGTGCAGTGGTACTGCGAGATCGCGCTACGGCCCAAAACCAATGGCTGTGACGACTGGATCGCCCGCATCAGCCAACCGTTGCAGCGCGCGTTCGAGCTGCTACCCGTACAATCCCGGCTTTACTCGATGTGCTCGAACATGATCGGACGCCTGCGCGGCACCCTCGCCGAAAAGAACCCGCCACAGATCCTGCTGGATGTGGGTGGGGTCGGGTATGAACTGGAGGTGCCGATGAGCACCTTCTACAACCTGCCCGCCACGGGACAGCCGGTCACCCTTCACACGCACATGGCCGTGCGCGAGGACGGGCACTTCCTGTACGGCTTCGGGTCGGAAGATGAACGGGTGGCCTTTCGCCAGTTGCTGAAGATCTCCGGCATCGGCGCACGAACCGCACTTGCGGTGCTGTCGGGACTGTCGGTAACCGAGCTTGCGCAGGTGGTGGCCTCGCAGGAGCCCGGCCGCCTGACCAAGGTGCCCGGCATCGGCAAGAAGACCGCCGAGCGCTTGCTGCTCGAACTGCGCGACAAACTGCCCAAGGCCCTGCCCGCCGCGCACGCCCATGCGGCGAGCGCCGCCGCCGGCGCCCAGAGCGACATCGCCAACGCGCTGCTGGCGCTCGGCTACAACGACAAGGAAGCGCAGGCGGCGATGAAACAGTTGCCGGCCGACATCGGCGTCTCCGATGGCATCCGTGCAGCGTTGAAGCTGCTCTCCAAAGTCTGATCCACGCCGCGACGGGCGTCGCGGGCCTTACACGCAGGACGCATCATGAACGCAGAAATCGAAATCCACCGCCCGCTCGACGACGACGAACTCGACACGCTGGATGATTTGCTGAGCCAGTTCCCACGGGCCGGTCAC
>JAJZLD010000098.1:0-7582 GCA_021803785.1 Pseudomonadota bacterium
GGCCTTCGCCGCAGAGATCACGCTGATCGAACATGAGTGCATTGAGGAGTTCGTTGCAGCGTCGGGGCTCGCCCTCTCGACCGATCAGCCGCGGCGCAACCTGATCACCCGCGACGTGCGGCTCAACGCACTGTGCGGCAAGCGCTTCCGGGTTGGCGAAGTGGTGCTTGAGGGGATAGAGCTGTGCGAGCCGTGCCGAACCTTTGCCGAGCGCACCTATGCGCAGGTCGTGAAGGCCTTTGTCGGCAAGGGCGGCCTGCGTGCGCGCATCGTCACCGGCGGCCTGATCCGGCCCGGCGACGCGATCAGCGAGCTGGCCTGATCAGGCGGGTTTGCGCGGCGTTCGGTACGGTGCCGGGCGCTCGTTCGCAAGTCGATCCAGCTCGTTCTGGCTGAACCCGGCCTGCAGACGTGCCGGCACATTGAACGGCGGCTTGGGCCACGGCGCATCGAAGCGCACGATCAAGTCACGGTATTCGGATTCGGCTTGCAGCCCGCGCGCCGCGCAGCCGGCGCGGAACCAGCGATCACCGATCGCGACATGACCGATCTCGTCGCGCAGGATGATCTGCAGTACCGCCACGGTGTCCGCGTCGCCACCCTTTATCAGCTTGGCTATCATCGGCGGCGTGGCATCCAGCCCGCGTGCTTCGAGCAGGCGCGGCACCAAGGCCATGCGGGCGACGAAATCGCCGGCAGTGTCGCAACACATGTCCCACAAGCCGTTGTGGGCCGGAAAGTCGCCGTAGGCGTAGCCATCCGCAGCAAGCCGGCCGCAGACCAGGCCGAAGTGGTAGGCCTCCTCCACCGCGACACCGAGCCAGTCGGTCACGAACTCGTCGGGTTGATCCCAGAACCGCGCCACGCAATCGAGCGCAAGGTTGATCGCGTTGAACTCGATGTGCGCCACCGCGTGCAGCAGCGCTGCATGGCCTTCGCGGCTGCCGGGGGCGCGGCGCGGCACCGCGTCCGGTGATACCAGCTCAGGTCTGGGCGGACGGCCCGGTGAGCACACGGGCCCATCGACGACGGCGCGCCCGGCACGTACCAGCGCGCCAGACTGCCAATCCGCGAGCAGCGCACGCACGGCGATGGCCTTCTCCGCCGGGTCCGCACACATCAGCGCCGCCAGCGCGGCGGCTTCAACTGTGGCCTGCTGCGCCGAACTCATGCGCCCGCTTCAGCCTCATCGCCATCCGGCAGATGGATCAGGCCGGTGTGGTAGTTGTACTCGAACACCTCGCCGTAGCGGCCGCCACTCGATCGCGGTGCGCAAGGTGCGCTCGGCGTCCGTCGCATCCATCGTCTCGGCGAGCAGGCGCAGGAAGGGTTCTTCGGCAAGTTCGCCCGACGTTTCCTGCTCCAGGCTGTGGCGGATGTGTGCTGCGATCGGCACATGCGCGAGCAATTGCTGGCCGAAGAGTTCGTGGCGCAGCGTGTTCTGCCCTTCGACATAGCGGCGCCCGAGCGGCGTGACCGAGATGTCGCCGCGTGCCAGATGAACGAAGCCGAGCAGTTGCAGCGCTTCGGTAAGCGGCAGCAGTTCTTCGTCGGTGAGCTCCGACTCTTCGGCGAACTGTGGCAAGTCGGCGATGCCATTGAAGGGCTCGCCAACCAGCAGTTCCAGCACGCCCTCCATGCGGCTGACGTCGGCTTCCGGCAGGCGGTCGCCCAGGTGCAGGCGCACCGGCTCTTCCGCCGGGCGGCCGGCTCGCGGTGCGCTCGCGGTCATCAAGGCGTAGACCTCGTCGATCAGCGCACGGATTTCGGTGCTGTCGACTTCGCGCGGGCGGCGCAGATCGATCGCCAGTTCGGCGCGAACACGGCCCGGATTGTTGGCGAACACCAGCACGCGGTCGGCCATCATGACCGCCTCTTCGATGTTGTGCGACACGATCAGCATGCCCTTGGTCGGCATCTTGCCGCTGTCCCACAGCTCCAGCATGTCGTCGCGCAAGCGCTCACCGGTCAGCACATCGAGCGCCGAGAAGGCTTCATCCATCAGCAGCACTTCCGGGTCGGTCACCAGCGCACGCGCGATGCCCACGCGCTGACGCATGCCGCCGGAAAGTTCGCGCGGCAGCGCGCCTTCGAAGCCGGACAGCCCGATCAGGTCGATCGCCGCCTCGGCCTTGGCCTCGCGCTCATCCGGGGATACGCCGCGGGCTTCCAGCCCCAACTCGACGTTCTGCTGCACCGTCAGCCACGGAAACAACGCGAAGGACTGGAACACCATGCTGATGCCGCGCGCCGGCCCGTACAGCGGCTGACCGCGATAGCGCACATCGCCCGCGTCGGCCGGAATCAGCCCGGCGAGGATGCGCAGCAGCGTCGATTTGCCAGAACCGGACTGGCCCAGCAGCGCCACGATCTCGCCTTCGCGCAATTCGAAGTCGACGTTCTCCAGCACCGCACGCGGCGTGCCATCACTGGTGCGGAAGGACTTGCCCACGCCCTTGAGGGAAATGATCGGCCCGGTCATCGCGGACTCCTAGAAATGCATCCGGTCTTCGGCGATGCGATACAGCCGCCGCCAGACAAAATGGTTGAAACCCATCACGAATACGCACATCACGCCGATGCCCAGCGCGATGCGGGGGAAGTCGCCGGTTGCCGTCATCCGCGCGATGTAGCTGCCGAGCCCGTGCGCCTCAAGGGTTGTGTTACCCCAGGTGACGTACTCGGACACGATGCTGGCGTTCCACGAACCGCCACTCGCAGTGATCGCGCCGGTCACGAAACTCGGGAAAACCGCCGGCAGCAAGTAGCGCTTCCACTTCAGCCAGCCCTTCAGGCCCAGGTTCTTCGCGGCATAACGCAGCTCGGTCGGCACGCTCGATGCGCCGGCGATCACGTTGAACAGCAGGTACCACTGCGTGCCCAGCACCATCAGCGGCGACAGCCAGACATCCGGGTTCAGGTGCCAGTGCACGATCGCGAGCACCGCGATCGGGTACATCAGGTTGGCCGGGAACGCCGCGAGGAATTGTGCAACCGCCTGCAAGCGATCCGCCGCGCGCGGATGCAGCCCGATCCAGATGCCGACCGGCACCCACACCAGCGCCGCAAGCCCGATCAGTACGATCACGCGCAGCAGCGTGATGAGCCCGAGCCCGAACACATGCGTCACCTCGCCCCAACCCACTTCGGCATGCACGAAACTCACGAGCCGCCAGGTCGCGAACAGCACCAGCGCAGCGAGCACCGCATCCCACGCGCGGCGCACGCCATCGCTCACCGGTTTAGGGCGCGCGCGGATCGAGGTGCCGTCGTAGTCACGCTTGAACAGGGTGAACGAGCGTTCGAGCAACTTTGCAGCGCCAACCGCGATGCCTTGCAGGCGATCGGTGCGCCGCAGCCAGGTCAGCAGCCACGAGGATTGCGCGGTCTCGCCCGAGGCCTGCTCGAAGCGGAACTTGTCGGCCCAAGCCAGCAGCGGGCGGAAGAACAGTTGGTCGTAGCAGATGATGCCGATCAGCATCGCGCCGATCGCCCAGCCAATCGCGACCATGTTCTGCTCCTCGATCGCGCGCGCGATGTAGGAGCCGATGCCGGGCAGCTTGATGCTCTGGTTCGACACCGAGATCGCTTCCGACGCGACGACGAAGAACCAGCCGCCGGACATCGACATCATCATGTTCCACAGCAGGCCGGGCATCGCGAAAGGCAATTCCAGCCGCCAGAAGCGCTGCCAGCTCGACAACTGGAAGATGCGCGCCGCCTCCTGCAATTCGGCCGGCACGGTCTTGAGCGACTGGTACAGACTGAAGGCCATGTTCCAGGCCTGCGATGTGAAGATCGCGAAGATCGCCGCACATTCCACACCCAGCAGATTGCCCGGGAACAGCGCGATGAAGCCGGTTACTGTGATCGACAGGAAGCCGAGGATAGGGATCGACTGCAGAATGTCCAGCGCCGGCACCAGCACCTTCTCCGCCAACTGATACTTGGCCGCCAGCGCGGCGAAGATGCAGCTGAAGATCAGCGAAGCGCCGAGCGCGAAGAACATGCGCAGCGTGGTGCGCATCAGGTAGTAGGGCAGCCACAGCGGATCGAGCGACAGCGGCAACTGTTCGCCGATCGCGTAGGGGCGCGCCATCTGCGATGCGCCGTAGGCCAGCATCGTCAGCAGCGCGAGGAACAAGGGCAGCAAGGCCCAGTCCCAACGGTTGCCGCCAGACTCGACCACCTGGCGCGGGAAGAACTGTTTCGGATTCATCATGTCAGGCGGGGCGGTGCCGGCCGTGGGCGGCGCGAAGCGGGGGTGGATTCTACAGGGATGCTGTGTCGGAGAGGTTACGAAACGTCAGCCCGATCCCCTGCCCCGGCGCCTCGGCGCGTTAGCTCAGGTAGCGCGTCTCCAGATGCCGGCGGAAGTGTTCGGGGTTCAGTGCTTCGCCGCTGGCGCGTTGCACCAGCTCCGGCGTCGTCCAGCGGCTGGCCTGCGACCAGATGTTGGCACTCAGCCAGTCGAACACCGGCGCATTGTCGCCTGCGGCGATACGGGTATCCAGATCCGGCGTCGTGCGCCGAATCGCCGCGAACCACTGCGCGGCATACAGCGCACCGAGCGTGTAGCAGGGGAAGTAGCCAAAGGCGCCGCCAGCCCAGTGCGGATCCTGCATGCAGCCATCGCGGTAGTCGCCACGGGTGTCGAGGCCAAGCAGATCGCGCATGCCTTCGTCCCATGCGGCCGGCACATCGTCGGCCTGCATCTCGCCGGCGATCAGCGCACGCTCGATATCGAAGCGCAGCATCACATGGCAGGGGTAGGTCGCCTCATCGGCGTCCACGCGGATCTTGCCTGCCACCACACGCGTCGCCGCGCGCAGCCAGTTCTCCGGCTCGAATGCCGGCTGGGCGCCGAAGTAGTGAACCAGGCGTGGCGCAAGTCGTTCGAGAAAACCACGCGAGCGCGCCAGTTGCATCTCGAATGCGAGGCTTTGGCTCTCGTGGATGCCCATCGAGCGCCACGACCCAATCGGCCGCCCCAGCCAGGCGCGCGGGCTACCCTGCTCGTAGCGCGAGTGGCCGGTTTCGTGGATCGTGGAGAACAGCGCGACCGAGAAATCGTGCTCGCGGAATCGCGTGGTCATCCGCACATCCTCGGGCACGCCGCCGCTGAAGGGGTGGGTGCTCTCGTCAAGCCGGCCGCGTTCGAAATCGAAGCCGAGCGTTTCGGCGATTTCACGCACCAGTGCCCGCTGCGCATCGAGCGCGAAGGGGCCGACGGGTTCGATCACCGTTTCGCTTGCCTGCTTCTCGCGAATCCGCGCGATCAGATCGGGCAACCAGCCGCGCATCGCACCGAACACACGCGCGACCTCAGCGCTGCGCATGCCGGGCTCGAAAGTGTCCAGCAACGCGTCGTAGGGCGACACGCCCAGCGCGTCGGACAAGCGGGCCGCCTCTTCGCGGCTCAGGCGCAGCACTTCGCGGAAGTTGGGCAGGTAGGCCGCCCAATCGTTCGCCTGGCGTTGCGTGCGCCATTCGTATTCACAACGCGACGCGGCCAAGCCCTTGGCTTCGACCAGCTCAGCCGGCAAGGCGGTGGCGAGCAGGTAGCCGCGCTGCATTTCGCGCAGATCGGCGCGGGCCTCGTCGTCGAGCGTCTCCTGCTCAGCCGCTTTGAGTTGGTCCGCGATCACCGGATCGGTCATGCGCGCGTGCATCAGCTGTTGCAGCTCCGCCAGCGCGAGCGCTCGCGCCTCGGCGCCGCCCGGCGGCATCAGGGTCTCGCGATCGACGCTGGCGATCTGCACCAGATGATTCAAGCGGTGCAGCGAGCGGCTGCGCGCCATCAGCGCGTCGTAAGCAGGGGTGTTCGACATCGGTGGTGTCCTTCCAGTCAGTACGGCGCGACCTCGTGAGTCGCGCCGGTGGGTATGGCAAGCGTATGCGCTGCGCGGTGGCGTCAGCCCTTGGGCGGCCAGATCGGCAGATCCAGGCGCGGGCGCTGCGAAAAGTCAGGCACCCGCGGCGGCTGTTTGCTGAGCGCGGCGAGCGCCACTTCAACCGCCTTGTCGAGCTGCGGATCGCGGCCGTTGGCATAGTCCTGCGGCGCGATGTCGACATGCACATCGGGCTCAGTGCCCCAGTTCTCGACACCCCAGCCAACATCCTTGAACCAGAAGCTGAACTCGGGCTGTGTGGTGATCGTGCCGTCCACCAGGCGATGGCGCGGCCAGATCCCGATCACACCGCCCCAAGTGCGCGTGCCCACCAGCGGGCCGAGGCCCATCAGCTTGAAGCAGTGCGAGAAGATGTCACCGTCCGAGCCGGCATGCTGGTTCGTCACGCACACCACCGGGCCGGCCACGGCATGCGCCGGGTAGGGTTCCGGCGCGCCCCAGCGCGAAACGTCGTAGCCCAGCACGCGGCGCGCGAGCTTTTCGAGCAGCAGTTGCGAGACATGGCCACCGCGGTTGAAGCGCGCATCGACGATCAGCCCGTCGCGCAGGCTTTCGGTGCGCAGGTAGCGGTGGAATTCCGAGAAGCCCCAGGTCACCATGTCCGGGATGTGAAGGTAACCGAGCCGGCCACCCGAGGCTTCGCGCACGCGGGCGCGGTTGGCCTCGACCCACTCGCGGTAGCGCGCGGCATCTTCACCCGGCAAGGCACGCACCACCGCGCGACGGCGGTTGGCGCCATCGGCATCGGCCAGCAACAGTTCCACCTTGCGACCCGCGCGCGCCACCAGCCGCGCCTGCGGCGGGTGTTCGCGGTCGCACGCGAGGCCGTCGATCGCAAGCAGGCGCTCGCCCGGCTTGGCCCGCACACCCAAGGCAGCGAGCGGCGAATCGTGCCCTTCGCGCCAGGCGTCGCCGCGCACCAGCCGCTCGATGCGGTAGCAGGCGTTCGCTTCGTCCCACGAAAACTCGGCACCCAGATGGCCCAACGGCAGCGCGGCAACGCGCTTGCGATCGCCGCCCGATTCATAGCAGTGCGAGGTCGCCAGTTCGCCCTGCATTTCCCAGATCAGGTCTGACAGTTCTTCGCGCGTCGAGATCCGTTCGACCAGCGGCGCGTAGCGCGCCCAGATGCGGCCCCAATCCACGCCACTCATGTCGGCGGTCCAGAACTGATCGCGCTGCAGGCGCCACACTTCGCGCAGCATCTGGCGCCACTCCGAACGCGGGTCGACTTCGACCTGCACGCGATCGAGATCGACCCAGCCGGATTCGCGCGAAAAGTCGCCAACCTCGGTCTCCTCCTTCGGCTTCTCACCGATCTTGAAGGCGCGCACACCCTCGCTGGTGTCGGCAATCAGCGCCTTGCCGGGCAGCGCAAGCAGGAAACCGGCCACTCCGCCGAGCACCGTATCGAGCTTCTGCTCACGCATATCCCAGCTTTGCAACACCGCGTCAGCAACGTCGTGATCCTCATCGCTCTCGCTGGTCACCGGGTGCAGCGTCCAGTAGACGATGCCCTTCGCCGCATCGATACGGCCGTAGCGGCCGGCACCGACCGGGAAGGCGCGAACACGGTCGGCAAGGCCTTCGAGTTCGACGACGACCGGCTTCGGTGGGCGCTTGCGCTGGGCCTGTGCGGCACTCTTGTCGCCCCCCTCAAACGCATGGCT
>JAJZLD010000098.1:7592-9896 GCA_021803785.1 Pseudomonadota bacterium
GGCCGAATGGGGCCCCCCTCCTTGCTATCGCTCTCCTCATCGCCGTCGTCCTCATCCTCATCGTCTTCGTCCTCGTCGTCGCCAAAGCCCCGCGGCAAGGGCTCGAACGGGTCAACGCCGTCGGCCTGCAAGGCCACCAGGTAAGGGCGCGTGGCGCGCGGGAATGAGAGGTCGAACACGATCTCGTCGTACACCGGCTCAAAGGCGCGCGTCGAGAGGAAATACAGGTACTTGCCGGACGGGTCCCAGGCAGGCGAGAAGTCATCGAAATCCTCGCCGCTGGCCATGCCGCTGCGGCCGGTAGCAATCTCCAGCAGCTTGATCGCGCGCGTCGCACGGCTCACCGAGAAGTCGTAGGCAAGCCAGGCGCCATCCGGCGAGAACGCGGGCTCCTCGATGCGCCGATAGTCGCAGCGGTCAAGCAGGCGCACTTCGCGCGTGACGAAATCCGCCAACCACAATTCATTGCGATGATTGGTCACCACCACGCGCAGGCCGTGCGGTGCCGCCACGATGCCGGTGACGCGGCCGAAATCGGCCTCCAGCACGCTGACACCCTCGTCCGCATGCAGCTCCAGACGCTCTTCACCGCTGGCGTCGGACACCATCACGACCCCCACGCCCTCGGCCAGCCACACCGGCAGGCGGTAGCGCGCCCCCTGCTCTTCGCCGAGCTGCCGCATCGCGCCCTCCCACAGCGGCAGGCTCACCGCCTTGCCGCGCACAGCCAGTGCGATGGTGTGGCCGTCCGGATGCACGCTGAGCGATTCAAGTTCGGCGTCACCGCTGACGAACTTGCGCGCCAGTTGTGGCCGGGCAGCAGGCACTTCGATCTCGATGCGCGTGGCCTCGCCACCTGCGGGGTTCAGTCGATAAACGTCGCCGCCGCTCTGGTAGACGATCGTCGATCCATCGGTGGAAGCGTGCCGAACATAGTGTTCGCCATGCTCGGTATGCCGGCGCAAGCCAGCCCCTGTGGGCTCGCACGAATACAGGTTACCAACGCCTTCATGGTCGGAGATGAACCAGATGCGGTCGCCGATCCACATCGGGCACGCAAGGTTGCCCGCCTTGCGCGGATCGCCGAAGGGGTCGAGCACAGCAAACTCGCCCTTGCCTTCGACATCCACCCACAGGTGGCCAACGGTGCCGCCGCGGTAGCGCTTCCACAACGCCGGATCACTGGTGTTCCGGCCCAGCACACACGCGCCATCCGCAGACCACGCCGCCTCGCTCGCCATGCCCCATGGCAGCAGCACCGGCAAGGGCGCATCCAGCGCCACGGTAAACAAGCGCCGCATGTGAAAGAAGGGCTGATAGGCATTGCTCGCAATAACGACACGGCCGTCCGGCGTCCAGCCGGTCACGGCGGTATGCGCGCCGAGCCAGGTCAGGCGCCGCGCGGCGCCGCCCTGCGCCGGCATCACGTACACCTCTGAATGGCTCTCGTCGGTGGCGATGAAGGCGAGCCACTTGCCGCATGGCGAGAAGCGCGGGAAACCGACCAGGCCACGCCCACCCGAAATCCGCCGCGCCACCCCGCCCGCCAGCGGCACCGACCACAAATCGTCGTCAGTGACGAACACCAGCGTGTCGCCCGAAACGGTCGGAAAGCGAAGATAGGCGGGAACATGGGACATGCGGTGAACTCCTGCCAGGGCGCAGCCGCAGCAACGCCCCGTCAAATCAAGGTAAACGGCGAATTATGCCACCGCCCACCGCCCAGCCACGCCGCCCCACTTGGCAGGACAAAAAAACTCGCTATAATTGCGGTCTGGCGTGGGGGGGTAGCTCAGCTGGGAGAGCGCCGCGTTCGCAATGCGGAGGTCGGGAGTTCGATCCTCCTCCTCTCCACCAAAATTTCACGCCCAACCTCGCTCGGTTGGGCGTTTTCGTTTCCGGCTTGCGCGACACCACGCGGGGTTACGCGCCGATCTGCGTGTGCCATGCAGTGGCGGCCCGGCGTCCGGAAGTCGCCCGGTTCGACTCTCTTTTGCTCTCTCTTCTCTCAAAACCTGCGCCAACTTCTTCGCGGGAGCACACGCAGGCGACCTTTTGTGGCTAGGAGCCTGCCTGTGGCTAGGAGCCTGTCGGGCTTTCGAGACTTCCGGCGGATGACGCGCCCCGAGACAATCTGGGCAGCGCAAACAAGAAGGCCCCGCCGATGAGCCGCTTCGTCCCTGTCGATCGAGACACCGCGTATCTGCTGCCGCCCTCGGTGGACGAATGGTTGCCCAGCGATCATCTGGCGCGCTTCGTGGTTGAAGTGATCGACCGACTCGATCTGGACGCGCTGACCAAGCA
>JAJZLD010000099.1 GCA_021803785.1 Pseudomonadota bacterium
GCATGCCGCAAATTGCGCTGGACGATTCCGCTCTTCACCCGCCGCCGCATCTCGCTGCGTGTGCGCAACTTCCTCTCCGACAAGCTCAAGGTGAACGACGAACGCGGCAACCCGATCGAGATCGCCGCCGCGATCGTCTGGCGCGTCGATGACACTGCCAAGGCGCTGTTCAATGTCGACGATTACGACGCCTTCGTCCGCATCCAGAGCGAAGCTGCCCTGCGCGAAATCGCCAGCAGCCACCCCTACGACAGCATCGAGGCCGAAGGTGTGCCGGCTTCCCATACCCTGCGCGGCGGGTCTGATCTGATCGCCGAGCTGCTGGCGCGCAAACTCAACGAACGCCTCGGCCCCGTCGGCCTGCTGGTCGAAGAAACACGCCTCACGCACCTGGCCTACGCGCCCGAGATTGCCAACGCGATGCTGCGCCGCCAGCAGGCCGAAGCGGTGATTGCCGCGCGCCGCAAGATCGTCGACAGCGCCGTCGGCATGGTGGAACTCGCACTCACCGCGCTGTCCGAACGCAACGTGATCGTGCTGGACGACGAACGCAAGGCCGCCATGGTCAGCAACCTGCTCGTCGTGCTGTGCAGCGAGCAAGAGGTCAAGCCCGTGGTCAACAGCGGCACGCTCTACCCCTAAGGCATGGCGTCACCCGGCAAGAAATCCTTTCCGCTGCGCATCGACCCCGCCGTGTGGGACGCCCTCGCGCGCCTCGCCAGTGCCGAGATGCGCAGCGTGAACGCACAGATCGAATACCTGCTGCGCGAATCACTCGCGCGGCGGGGCATCAAGTTTGGTTCTTCGCGGAATCAGGGGAAAGATCGCGTTGACGGTCAGGGAAGTGGGTAGATTGGCAGTCGCCAAACCAACCCCCGCACCCGGCTGTCTCCGCGCATCCTATTGATTTTGCCGCGTTCTCGCCGACGCGCAACTGCCGATCGACAACAACCGGGTCGAGACTGCGGTCCGGCCGATCGCGCTTGGGCGCAAAAACGGGCTCTTTGCCGGCAGCCTGCTTGCTGGACAACGCGCCGCGGCCATCATGAGCCGGGTGCAATCAGCCCGCGTCAACGGGCATGACCCCTATACTTATCTCAAGGGTGTCCCGCTGCGCCTGCCGACTCGATCGGCCTGCGTACCGGCTGGCGCCCGGCCTCAAGGGGTCGCTGCGCCGCGCTCATGGCTTGATATCGTCGTTGGGCTAGGAGCCTGTGTATCATGCCCTTGGGTGTACCCCGCCGAACGCAGGCGGGGGGCACCTTTGCCGCAGGTAAACCGTGCCCATGATTAGATGAGAGCATCGTCGGCAGCACCCACTCTACTCATCGTCGACGACGAGCCCGCCAACCTGCAGGTGCTCAAGCACCTGCTCGCGCCCGAGTATCGGGTGCGCGCCGCCAATTCCGGCGCCAACGCCCTGCGCGCGGCGCGGGTCGAGGCGCCCGATCTCGTGCTGCTTGACGTGATGATGCCCGACATGGATGGCTATGCCGTGCTCAAACAACTGCGGGCGGAAGATGCCACGCGCGACGTGCCGGTCGTATTCCTCACCGCTCTGGCCGACGCCGGGGACGAGGAATTTGGCTTGTCGCTCGGCGCCGCCGACTACATCGCCAAGCCCATCAAGCCGGCGGTGCTGTTGGCGCGGGTGCGTACCCAGCTTCAGGCCAAGCAGGGGCGCGACTGGCTGCGCGACCAGAACGCCGCCCTCGAGGCCGAGGTAAAGCGGCGCATTGCCGAGAACGATCTGACCCAGCTCGTCAGCATCCGCGCGCTGGCCCATCTAGCCGAAACCCGCGATCCGGAAACCGGCAACCACATCCTGCGTACCCAGAACTACGTGCGCACCCTGGCGCTGCGGTTGCGCGGGCATGGGCGCTTTGCCGCCTTCCTGAGCGAGCGCAACATCGACCTGCTGACCCGCTCGGCGCCGCTGCACGACATCGGCAAGGTCGGCATCCCCGACGCCATCCTGCAAAAGCCTGGCAAGCTCACCCCCGAGGAGTGGGCGATCATGAAGACCCACACCAAACTCGGTTCCGACGCCATCGAGCGGGCCGAGCAGGATGTGGCGCAACCCCTGGCCTTCCTCACCCTGGCCAAGGAAATCGCCCGCTGGCATCACGAAAAATGGGACGGCAGCGGTTATCCCGACGGCCTGGCGGGTGAGGCTATCCCCATCTCCGCCCGGCTCATGGCCCTGGCCGACGTTTTCGACGCAATGATCTCGCCGCGGGTGTACAAGCCGCCCATGCCGTTCGAACAAGCGCGGGAGCACATCGCCGCCGAACGCGGCCGCCATTTCGATCCCGATGTAGTGGATGCCTTCCTCGCCGCCTACGACGATTTCCACGCCATCGCCACGCGCTACCGCGACGCGGGCTTGACCGCATGAACCGCCTTCCCGAAACGCATGCGGCCCTGCGCATCGCCGTGATCTACGCGGTTTTCGCCGCGCTGTGGATCCTCTTGTCCGACCAGCTCGTCCATGCTCTGTTCACCGATCCCGAGCAGATCGTCCGCGTGAGCCTGCTCAAGGGCTGGCTGTTCGTCGCGGTCACCACCGTGCTGCTCTACGGCCTGGTGCGCGGCCAGCTCGCCCGTCTAGAGGTGGCCTCCCGGAAGGAGATCGCCGCCCTCGAAGCGCGGCAGCACGCCCTCGATCTCTTGGCCGCCATCGCCGATGCGTCCGACGACGCCATCTTCGTCAAGGATAGCGAGGGCCGCTACCTGCTATGCAACCGCGCCGCCGCCCGCTACATCGGCCAACGGTCGGAGGACGTGCTCGGCCAGGACGATCGCGCTTTCTTCTCCCCGGAGCAGGCGGTGATGCTCATGGAGACCGACCGCCGCATCCAGGCCAGCGGCGAGACCGAAACCAACGAGGAGATCGTCGACACGCCCCAGGGGCGGCGCACCTTCCTTGCCACCAAGGGTGCGCTGCGCGATACCGAGCAGCGCATTTTCGGCACCTATGGCATTTCTCGCGACATCACCGAGCGCAAGCAGGCGGAGCTGGCCTTGCAACGCGCCAACCGCGCCTTGCGCGCCCTCACCGACTGCAATCAGGCGCTGGCGCGGGCTGACAGCGAGGACGCGCTGCTGCATGACGTCTGCCGGCTGCTGGTCGAGACGGGCGGCTACCGCCTGGCCTGGGTGGGCTATGCCGAAAACGATGCAGAGCGCAGCGTGCGCCCCGTCGCCGCGGCGGGGGGTGATGCGGGCAATCTCGAAGCCATCCGCATCTCCTGGGCCGACGACGCCCTGGGCCGGGGGCCGACCGGCACGGCCATCCGCGAACGGCGGGCGGTGGTGGTGCGGCATATCGACAGCGACCCCGCCTGTGCGCCATGGCGGGCGGAAGCCCAGCGGCGCGGCTACGCCTCATCCATCGCCCTGCCGCTGATGATCGCCCCGGACACCTGCCTGGGCGCCTTGACCATTTACGCAGCCGCCGCCGATGCCTTCGACTCCGACGAGGTCGAACTGCTCACCGAGCTGGCCAACGATCTGGCCTTCGGCATCTGCGGCCAGCGCGAACGCCGCATCCGGGAGCAGACCGAGGCGCAATTGCGCAAACTCTCGCTCGCCATCGAGCAAAGTCCGGAGAGCATCGTCATCACCAATCGCGCCGCCGAGATCGAGTTCGTAAACGATGCTTTCCTGCGGGCGACGGGTTACGCCCGCGAAGATGTCGTCGGTCGGAACCCGCGCATCCTGCATTCCGGTAAGACGCCGCGCGCCACTTACGAGGCAATGTGGGCGACGCTGGCGCGCGGCGAGACCTGGAAGGGCGAGTTCATCAACCGGCGCAAGGACGGCGGCGAATACGTCGAGTTCGCCATCATTACGCCGCTGCGTCAGCCCGACGGCGCCATCACCCACTACGTGGCAGTCAAGGAAGACATTACCGAAAGGAAGCGCATCGGCGCGGAGCTGGACGCCCACCGCCATCACCTGGAAGAACTCGTGGCGCAGCGCACCGCCGAGCTGGAAAAGGCGCGGCAACGCGCCGAGGCCGCCAACCGGGCCAAGGGCGCCTTCCTCGCCAACATGAGCCACGAGATCCGTACGCCGATGAACGCCATCCTCGGGCTGACCCACCTGCTGCGCAACGACGGCTTGACAGCGCAGCAGGCCGCGCGCCTCGACAAGATCGAAAACGCCGGCCATCACCTGCTGTCCATCATCAACGACGTCCTCGACCTCTCCAAGATCGAAGCCGGCCGCCTGCAACTGGAAAGCATCGATTTCCATCTCTCGGCGGTGCTCGACCATGTGCGCTCACTGATCGCCGAGGCCGCCGCCGCCAAGGGACTGATCCTCGAGGTCGATGGCGACTCCGTGCCGGTCTGGCTGCGCGGCGACCCGACGCGGCTGCGCCAGGCCCTGCTCAACTATGCCGGCAATGCCCTCAAGTTCACCGAAGCCGGCCGCATCGCCTTGCGCGCCCGCCTGCTGGCCGACGACGGCGAACGCCTGCGCGTGCGCTTCGAGGTGCAGGACACCGGCATCGGCATCGCCCCCGCGCAGGTGGCAAAACTGTTCGAGATATTCGAGCAGGGCGACGCCTCGACCACGCGCAAGCATGGCGGCACCGGCCTGGGGTTGGCCATCACGCGCCGCCTGGTACGCCTGATGGGCGGCGAGGCCGGCGTCGACAGCACGCCGGGGCAGGGCAGCATCTTCTGGTTCGAGGTCGATCTGGCCCGCGGCCACGGCGTGATGCCCACGCAAGCGGCGGCGCAGGCCCCGGATGCCGCCGCTCGCCTACGCCAGCGCCATGCCGGCCGTCGGCTGCTGCTGGCCGAGGACAACGAAATCAACCGCGAAGTGGCGCTGGAACTGCTCTATGCCGTGGGTCTCGACGTCGATGCCGCCGAGGACGGCGCCATCGCCGTGACGCGGGCGCGGCAGAAGAGCTACGACCTGATCCTCATGGACATGCAGATGCCCAACCTGGACGGTCTGGCCGCGACACGGGCGATCCGCGCCCTGCCGGGCTGCGAGAGCGTCCCCATTCTGGCGATGACGGCCAACGCCTTCGTCGAGGACAAACAGGCCTGTCTTGCCGCCGGCATGTGCGATTTCATCGCCAAGCCGGTCAGCCCCGAGGTGCTCTACGAAACCCTGCTGCGCTGGCTGCCGCCACCCGCGGACGTTGCGGCCGGGCAAAGCGCTGCCGCCGTCCCCGTGATGGCGGCGGATTCGGTGGCCGCTGCTCCGCCCGTATCGACTTTTGCCGCACTGCCCGAGGCGACGCTCGCCGCCTGCCGCGAGGCCGGCCTGGACCTCGACGCCGGCCTCAAGCGCCTGCGCGGCAAGACGGATCGCTACCTGCGCCTGCTGCACCAGTTCGCCGCCAGCCACGGCGACGATGCCGCGCAACTCACGACCTTGATCGAAAGCGGCGAGCGCGAGACGGCAACGCGTCTTGCCCATACCCTCAAAGGCACTGGCGCCACGCTGGGCGCCGAACGCCTGGCCGCCGCCGCGGCGGTGCTGGAGGCCGCCTTGCGCGGCAACGCGCCGCCGGCTGAGCTGGCTGGCCCGCTGGCGGCCTTGCGCAGCGCCGCCGACGACATCCGGGCGGCGATCTCCAGCCTGCCGCAAACGCCGCCGCCTGCGCACGCGGCTGATCCCGAGGCGGCCGCAGCCGCGCTCGCACAACTCGAATCCCTGCTCGCGGCCGACGACACCCTGGTCGTCGACGTCTTCGAACAGGCGCGGGCCTTGTTGCTGGCCTCGCTGGGCCCCGACATCCTGCATCTGGGCCGGCAGATCGAAGACTTCGACTTCCCGGCCGCGCTGGCCACCGTGCGCGATTTGATGCGGCGCGAGGAGCGATAGCCGGCGGGGCCAACCGTCCCGACTATCCGGCCACCGCCACCCGTATCGACAATTGCTCCCAAAGGCTTGTGTATTGGATTGGCATCAACCTCGAAACCGCATTTCAAGAGATGACAATCAAGGCCGCCTTCCCCGGAAAGAGGCGATGAACCATAAAAAAGCCCGCAGGCTGCGGGCTTAGTCGTGTTGGCTTGCCGATCAGCGGCTGATTGGCTTGTACCGAATCCGCTTCGGCTTCGCGCCTTCTTCGCCGAGTCGCTTCTTCTTATCTTCTTCGTATTCCTGGTAGTTGCCGTTGAAGAAGGTCCATTGCGAATCGCCTTCGGCGGCGAGGATGTGGGTGGCGATGCGGTCGAGGAACCAGCGGTCGTGCGAGGTGACGAGCACGCAACCGGAGAATTCCAGCAGCGCGTCTTCGAGCGCACGCAGGGTTTCGACGTCGAGGTCGTTTGACGGTTCGTCGAGCAGCAGCACATTGGCGCCGGCGATCAGCGTCTTCGCCAGGTGCAGGCGGCCACGCTCACCGCCGGAGAGCTTACCGACGATCTTCTGCTGGTCGCCGCCCTTGAAGTTGAAGCGGCCGATGTAAGCGCGGCTGGGCATTTCGAACTTGCCCACGGTTAGCACGTCGGCGCCGCCGGCGATGGCTTCGAATACCGTCTTGTCGGCGTCCAGGCCCTCGCGGCTCTGGTCGACGGCGGCGAGCTTCACAGTCTGGCCGATAATGACTTCGCCCGAATCCGGTTGCTCCTTGCCCATGATCATGCGGAACAGCGTGGACTTACCAGCACCGTTCGGGCCGATCACGCCGACGATGGCGCCGGGTGGGATGCTGAAGCTGAGCTTGTCGATCAGCAGGCGATCGCCGAAACCCTTGGAGACATCCTTGAACTCGATCACCTGGTTGCCGAGGCGCTCGCCCGGCGGAATGAAAATTTCTTGGGTCTCGTTGCGCTTCTGGTACTCGACGCTGGACATTTCCTCGTAGCGGGCCAACCGCGCCTTGCTCTTGGCCTGGCGGGCCTTGGCTCCTTGGCGCACCCATTCAAGTTCTTCCTTCATCGCCTTGCGATGGGCATCTTCTTGCTTCTGCTCCAGTGCGAGGCGAGCACTTTTCTGCTCCAGCCAGCTGGAGTAGTTGCCCTTCCAGGGGATGCCTTCGCCGCGGTCGAGTTCGAGGATCCACTCGGCGGCGTTGTCGAGGAAGTAGCGGTCGTGGGTAACAGCCACCACAGTGCCCGGGAAGCGCACGAGGAACTGCTCCAGCCATTCGACCGATTCGGCGTCGAGGTGGTTGGTAGGTTCGTCGAGCAGCAGCATGTCCGGCTTGGAGAGCAGCAGCTTGGCGAGCGCCACGCGGCGCTTTTCACCACCGGAGAGCGGGCCGATCTTGGCGTCCCACGGCGGCAGGCGCAGCGCGTCGGCAGCGATTTCGAGCTGGGTGTCGAGATCGGCTCCCGAGGTGGCGATGATGTTCTCGTACTTGGCCTGCAACTCGGCGAGCTTGTCGAAGTCGGCGTCCGGCTCGGCGTAGGCGGCGTATACCTCTTCGAGCTTGGTCTTCGCTTCCATGATCTCGCTCAGCGCGGATTCGACTTCTTCACGCACTGTTTTGTTGGCGTCGAGCTCCGGCTCCTGCGGCAGGTAGCCAATGCTTATGTTGGGCTGCCACTGCACCTCGCCGTCGAATTCCTTGTCGACGCCCGCCATGATGCGCAGCACCGTCGACTTGCCCGAGCCGTTGAGGCCCAGCAGGCCGATCTTGGCGCCGGGGAAGAAGGAAAGGGAGATGTCCTTGATGATCTGACGCTTGGGCGGAACGATCTTGTTCACGCGCAGCATCGACATGACGTACTGGGCCATTCGGGCGACTTCCGGTAGTTCGATTGAAGGCCGCCAGTTTACCCGCCTGCCGGGCGGTTGCGGGTGGCCCGCCAGCATTTATGACGGCTGGCCCGCACGCAACCGCAGGCAGCCGCGGGGCCGGCCCTGCGATCCCGGCCGCCGCGAACCCGCCCGCTCAGTCCTCCAGAAACCGCACCCGCCCCGTTTCGATTTCATAGATCGCGCCGACGAGGCGGATGTCGCCGCGCGAGAGCGTGAGGTGGCCTTCGGGCGACTCGCTTATTTGCCGCACGGCCCAGCGTACGTTGGCTTCCACGGCGGCGCGCATCAGCTCGTCGGCGGGTAGCTTGGGGTCGAGGCCGGCGAGGGCGGGCTCGATGATGTCGAGCACGGTTTCGATGTGCTGGCGGTGCTCCACGCCCTGAAATTTGCTTGCCAGCGCCGCTTGCACCGCGCCGCAGCCTTCATGCCCCATCACCACGAACAGCGGTGTATGCAGATGCGTGCCGGCGTATTGCAGCGTGCCGGCGATGGTCGGGCCGAGCACATTGCCGGCGACACGAATGATGAACAGCTCGCCGAAGCCGGCGTCGAATACCAGCTCGGGCGGCACGCGGCTGTCGCTACAGCCCAGGATCGTTGCGTACGGCGCCTGCCCCTTGGCGAGATCGGCGAGCACTTCCTTCTGCACCGTGGGGAACTTCGCCTTGCCGGCGAGGAAGCGTTCGTTGCCGTCCTTCAGGCGTGCGATCGCCTGCTCGGCGGTGTAGCTCGGGCGGGTATGCGAATCTGGCATGGCGGGCTTCCGGTGGCGCCCGGCGCCACGGGGCTCAGGGCGCGCGATCGAGTTCGGCAGCGAGGGCGCGCAGATCTTCCGGAAGCGTAACGCCGGGGTGCGCTTCGCGCCAGCGTTTGAGCTGGGCGCGCGCTTCATCGTGACGTTGCTCGCGCAGCAGGCGGCGGATGTCTTCGAAGGTCTGGCTGTCCTCCGCGCTTGGCGTATCGCTTGCCAACGCGCGTTTCTGCATCAGTTTGGCGGCGGGCGCTTCTGCGGCAGGTTTCGCGCTTTGGGCCGGTACTGGCGCTGCGGCGGCGGGCGCGGCGTTGAGCGATTCGGCGCTGCGTTCGCGACGGGTGCTGTCGGCCTTGGCGGCGGCTTCGCGTTTGGCCTCAGCTTCCGCGGGCGGCGGCGGTGCAGCACGTTCGACACCGCGGAAGATCACGGCGTCTTCGGCGGTCTCGGCGTCAGCTTTCCGCGCCGCGCTCTTCGCTGACGGCGGTGCGTCGGCAATCGCTTGCTTGGGGGCTGCGTCGGCTTGTGCAGCCGGCTGTTGCATCTCGGTCGTGCGCGGTTCGGCAGCGGCCGGTGCAGCGGGTGCTTGGGCTGCATCGGCGGCGGTGGGCGCCGCCTCTTGCACTGCCGCGGGCGGTGCCGGGTATGGGGTGTCAGGCGCGCGTTCCGACATCCCTTCGACGAACCACATCCGCCCTACACCAACCGCGAGCATCAGCGTGGCAGCGGCGGCGAGCGGCAGCGATGCGCGGCGCCACCACGGAAACTCGATCACCTTTGCGGCCGAGGCGGGGGCATCTGTCTCGACGGTACCCGCCTTGGCGAGTTCAGCCGCCACTGCGGCGCGCACCTGCGCATCGAGCGCCGCGCCTGGTTCGGCCGGCGGCAGCGCGCGGTAGGCGTCCTGCACTTCGTGCAGTGCGCCCGCGTCGACGTGGTCAGCGGATTCGGTGGGGCGGGTCATGGCCAGATGCCGCGCAAGGCGGCCCTCAGTTTCGCAACGGCGTATCGCAGCCGGCTCTTAGCGGTTTCGACATTCACACCGGTCAAACGTGCGACTTCTTCCAGCAGCAATTCGCTGTGCTCGCGCAGCAGGAAGGCTTCACGCTGCACGGCCGGCAGCGCCGCCAGGGCGCGCGCAATGGCCGCGGCTTTCTGGCTGCGGTCCAGTGCGATATCGGGCGTGGGCGTATCGGAATCGGCGATTGTGTCGAAGGGGTCGCCGTCGTCGTCGTGGGCTTGGAGCTCGCTTGCAAGCGCCGGGCGCTTCTCGCGCAGCAGATCGATCGTGCGGTTGCGCGCAATCTGGAACAGCCAGGTGCGGAACTGCGCCGTGGGGCGGTACTGCGCCCGCGCCTTGGCGAAACTGAGGGCCGCCTTG